>CAZJTO010000047.1:0-3341 GCA_964548935.1 uncultured Saprospiraceae bacterium | reverse complement strand
AAAATGACATCACTGTCTGCAGCATATTCGTCAATCCTACGCAGTTCAATAATGCCGATGACCTGACTAAATATCCTCGCACTGTAGAAACTGATTGTGCAGGGCTTGAGGAAATCGGTTGTGATATCGTATTCCTTCCAACAACAGAAGAAATCTATCCCGGTGGCGAAGATAATTTCGCAATAGATATAGATCTCGAAGGACTAGATACTCGCATGGAAGGAGAACATAGGCCGGGACATTTTGCTGGCGTAGTCCAAGTTGTCAAGAGATTGCTTGATATCGTGCCTGCATCCCGATTGTATATGGGTCAGAAGGATTACCAACAGTTCACCATAATTAGGCACATGATTAAGGTCCTCGAGATGGAGACAGAGCTCGTTGTGTGTCCTATCGTGAGAGAGGGCGACGGCCTAGCTATGAGCTCTCGCAATGCACGCTTAACTGCTCGCCATCGTCAGAAGGCTTCAATTATCCACAAGACCTTAAGTACGGCAAAACAATCAATTCATACTGACACCATAGGTAGTATAACCGCTGAGGCTATGTCGTCAATGGACATACCTGGATTTGAACCAGAGTACTTTACTATCATCAATGGTCATACTCTTGAAACTATTGAGAGCATAACTGGTGTTAATGAGGTGGTCGCATGTACTGCCGTATGGGCTGGAGAAGTCAGGCTTATAGACAATATGCGATTGATCGTAGAAGAGTAGACTTCTACAACTTAAATGATTGATTAATTTTGCAGCCCAAAGTGGAGCAATACGATTTAGAACATGCTAATACAGGTTAAAAAATCTAAAATACACAGAGCAACTGTTACAGAGGCCAATCTCAATTATATGGGTAGTATAGCCATAGATGAGATCTTGATGAAGGCAGCCAACATCTTTGAAGGTGAGCGAGTACAGGTACTCAATGTCAACAATGGTGAGCGTCTGGAGACTTATGTGATCAAAGGAGAAAAAGGATCGGGAATCATCAGCATAAATGGTGCTGCAGCTCGTAAGATGGGCGAGGGTGATAAGGTGATTATCATATCTTATGCGTGGATCACGCCAGAAGAACATCCTAAGTTCAACTCAATTAACGTGTTTCCCGATGATAACAATGCGATATAACATTGTCTCTTGAGTGAAGTAAGAAAAAGCATCATCCAAACCATCATTTTTGGCTCGATAGGAGCCATTATACTCTATTTCTTATGGCAGAGCTTGGCGAGTTCGTATGCTGAGGAGTGTGCCTTAAAAGGGATTTCTGAAGCAGACTGCAGCCTCTTTGATCGATTGATCAGTGATTTCAAGAGTGCTAACTTTGGATGGCTGGCCGTGATGTGTATCGCTTATCTGCTCAGCTGTGCCTTTAGAGCATTGCGGTGGATGATGCTACTTCGACCGATGGGCTATAATCCACGATTTGATAATTCGTTTTACACGGTCATGATCGGATACTTTGCCAACTTGGGATTACCCAGAATGGGTGAATTCATTAGAGCCGGACTCTTCTCTAAGTATGAAGACGTACCCTACGAAAAAGTCCTCGGGACCATCGTCGTGGGGCGCATCATTGATGTACTCTGTCTGCTATCACTATTACTTATAGGCTTTGGCCTTCATAGTGATACGATGCTCCAATATTTTGAAGAAAATTTGAATCTGGATATTACGAAGCTTGTGATATTGGGAGCCATTGGGCTACTAGGATTGGGTGTAGCCATATATACTTATCGTCGACTCAGTAATACTAACAATACTTCTAACTGGTTCGTTAAGGTTAAAAAGATTGTTGACGGATTTGTTGAAGGGCTTTCATCACTCAAGTCAGTGCAAAACATGCCCTTATTCATTTTATATTCTGTGGGCATTTGGTTTTTGTATGTTGGGATGCATTGGATCGGATTCCTTTCTTTTGGACCTACTGCCCATCTCTCGTTTAGTGAGTCTTTGCTTTGCTTCGATTTTGCCGCATTAGGCATGGTGTTTCCATCACCAGGTGGGATGGGCACGTATCATGCCATGCTCATAGAATCTCTGCTCATCCTAGATGTCAGTGAGATCAGTGCCTTTAGTATTGCTATGATCACATTTTTCACGATTAATATCTTTTGTAATATCTTATTCGGGCTAATAAGTTTAGTAGTACTTCCGATGGTAAATAGATAATGGGACTCAAAAAGAAGGTATTTACTGATGCTCACCAGCTCATGCTATCCCTCTCCTCTGAGGATAAGACAGTAGTATGGACGAATGGCTGTTTTGATCTGTTGCATAGTGGTCATCTGAATAGCCTGAAGCAAGCCTCTGAGCTCGGCGATCTATTAATCGTAGGTCTTAATAGTGATAGCTCTGTACAAAAGCTGAAAGGTCTTAATCGACCCATTTTTAAACAAACCCATCGCGCACATCTACTTGGCGCTTTGATTTATGTGGATGCTATATTGGTTTTTGATGAGCTTACTCCGTCTAACGTATTGGAGGTGATTAAACCAGATGTCTTCGCCAAGGGGGCTGATTATGACCTCAGTACCTTACCAGAGGCAAGTGTAGTACGAGGATATGGTGGACGACTTGTATCTTTAGACTTAGTCGATGATATCTCAACAACAGATATTATCAATAGAATTAAAACACTATGATCCTAAACGATCTCATCAGCTATCTCGAAGAGATTGCGCCACCACACTTGCAAGAATCTTATGACAACTCTGGTTTAATCTATGGTCATCCTGACTTAGAATTAACAGGTGCCTTAGTGTCACTAGATTGTACAGAAGACGTCGTAGACGAAGCGATATCGCTTGGATTCAACTTAATTGTGTCTCATCACCCGATCGTATTCTCTGGCATTAAGAAGTTCAGCCACGACAACTATGTGCATCGAGTTGTGATCAAGGCTATACAACATAACATAGCGATCTATGCCATTCACACCAATCTTGACAACGTCCTCGAACATGGCGTGAATCAAAAAATCGCACAGAAGATAGGGCTTACCCAATGTACAATCCTTAGGCCCAAAGATTCCGCAGAACCGCATACTGGCTCAGGTATAATCGGAGAACTACACAACCCGATAGACCCACTGGCCTTCATGGACCATCTCAAGGGCTCAATGAATCTTAAGACTATAAAACATACTGCCTTACTAACACGTCCAGTCCAGCGAGTTGCCGTCTGTGGAGGCGCAGGCAGTTTCTTGTTAGTTGATGCTAAAGCGGCCGGAGCAGATGTGTTTATCACAGCAGACTACAAGTACCATGAATTCTTCGATGCCGATGGCATACTTACCATAGTAGATATCGGTCATTACGAAAGTGAGTACTTCACCATCGAGTT
>CAZJTO010000046.1:5852-13459 GCA_964548935.1 uncultured Saprospiraceae bacterium | reverse complement strand
TTGACATTCGTGTCAAAAATAAGAATTAGCTCGTGTATATATAGGTTTTTTTCATCTCGACCTTGCGAAGAGATCCTCAGATTTCGAAGCGGACCACACTATCGAAAAAGCGAATACCGCAAATGACAACATCATGCCTGACTGCGGCGGTTGAGTTGTTATCTGAGTAAGTGTAATTGGATGGATAACTGACGGTTGCCTACTGTCTGGAGTCATTCTATTTTCTTTTGAACGCCCAAGGGATCATGATCCCTTGAATCATGTTTAGAGGGTCCAATGAGATTATGCCGTGGTCATCTACTGTGTGTGCCCAGCGTGGATAATATCAAGAGGTAGTAAACGTCATGGTACAAATATTGCTTGCAGATAACGGCAGTCCGTTCATAAACCCTGCTTGATTTATTAATAAGATAGTTGATAAGCGCTGTGAAGTGTAGTGCTGTGAGGTAAGAAAGACCATGCTATGATGCCTGATGAAATGCAGAGGTTCAAAATGATTCTTTATAGCTTGATTCAAGGCCATTTTGAGCCCTTTGTAGCTTAAAATGACATACTTCTCTAGAGGTTATAGCACTGAGCTGATAAATCTATAGTCCAGAGGGGTGAAATACTCGTAGCCCGTTGCAAGTATTGAGAGCTCCATAGGAGCGACACATTGAGTTACATGGTGAATTGCTAACCATTATATGTAAATCAACTATTTAGAAATCTCCTTACGGTCGATTTGAAAAAAGGGGATGCATTTCTTCTCTCTCTTGTGGAGAGATCCTCAGCTTGCTAAGCAGAGCATTCAAGCGCCAGTCTTAATAGATATCCCTGAATATTCAGGGTCATAGAAGGAACCGCAAAGCGGATGGGTGCACCTGTGCAATAACTGACCGATCCCAGAGTATCAAGCGACTTGTCTGCTTAGCCAGAGTCTTGTTATGAGAAGGAATTAATCACAGTAACTCCACTGCTTTTAAAGTTGTCCATTTCGGGTAATAGTTTAATGCTCTCTTCAAGAGAAACTCTTTTTTCCAAAATCTTTTCAGGACTTAATTTTCCTGCCTTAATCATATCTAAAATTTCGGGGTACTTATGGGCTTGCATGCCATGGCTTCCTAGAATTTCAAGTTCGTCCGCAATTACTTTATCCATGGGTATTTGAGGATGTTTATGTGCGCCAGTCATTAACCCAACTTGAATGTGTTTTCCTCTTTTACGTAGGTTAGATATGGAGTTAAAACAAGTTTCTTGATGTCCTAAAGCATCTATAGAAATATGGACGCCTCCTTTGGTCATTTCTCTAATATCACCTACCACATCTTGGGAGTTTTTACTATTCAAAACAGCTGTTGCTCCAAGCTCTTTAGCTAATTTTAAAGTGTCGTCATTGATGTCAATAGCAATTACTTGCGCACCGACGGCATTAGCAATCATAATAGCAGATAAACCCACACCTCCACAACCGTGAACGGCTACAAACTCTCCCCCTTTTACATTACCTTGTTCTACAACAGCTCTAAATGAAGTACTAAATCTACATCCAAGAAGGCACGCAGTTTCATCGCTTATCTCATCAGGTAACTTTACAAGATTCAAATCGGCGTGATTTAGTGCCATAAACTCTGCAAAAGAGCCCCAATGGGTAAAGCCAGGTTGTGATTGATTATCACAGACTTGATGATTTCCAGAGTGACATTGATAACAACTACCGCAGCCGCCTACAAATGGAACTGTAACACGGTCGCCTATTTTGAAATTTTTTACTTCTTTGCCAATCTCTACTATTACTCCTGCTAATTCGTGTCCCGGGACGTGAGGCAAAATGATGTCTTTATCATGTCCTTGCCAACCATGCCAATCACTCAAGCACATACCTGTTGCTTTAATCTCTAAAACAACACCATGATGTTTTGGCCTTGGATATGGCACATTATTAATCTGAATTTTTCCTTTGAATTGCTCGAAAACAACTGCTCTCATAAATGGTATTTTCTTTTCTAAAGGTAGAAAAGATGGTAGAGTAGAGCCTATCCATCTATGAACCAGATTCAGATGGTGGAATAGTTACTGGATTGGAGGGCACAAGTGGATCATGTATTCATCATGCGATCTTATGTAATCGTTAGTTCGCCAGAGTCTGTATATATTAATGCTGTTTTTCATCCAAATAAGAAGTTATGATTCGCACGATATTCTTGACATGGTTACTGATCGGCATAATCACAGAAGTTGATGCACAGATTGACGCCCTGGAGTTCAGGGAGCTGGGACCATATCGTGGTGGACGTGTCACCGCCGTAGCTGGTGTAGCGAGCATGCCCGGAACCTTCTATATGGGAGCCACAGGTGGTGGAGTTTGGAAGACCGAAGATTACGGCATCACCTGGGATAATATTTCGGACGGTTATTTTGCCACGCCGTCTATCGGCTCAATCGAAGTCGCTCAGGATGATCCCAATATCATCTATGTAGGCACGGGAACCGATGGCCTGAGAAGTAATATCATCTCTGGTAAGGGCGTATACAAGTCGATTGATGCTGGTGAAAGCTGGACACATATCGGTCTCGAGGATGTCGGACAGATCGGAGCCGTACGCATCCATCCGGATAACCATAACATCGTATATGTAGCCGCCATCGGTCAGGCATTTCAAGCTAATGAGGAGCGTGGCCTTTACAAGTCTATCAATGGCGGGAGGACTTGGGATAAGGTGTTGTATGTCTCAACACAAACGGGTATATCCGATGTCGAGATGATGCCCAGCAATCCGGAGATCTTATATGCTGCAGCATGGAAAGCTGAGCGAAAGCCTTGGACGATCATCAGTGGAGGCACCTTAAAAGAAGGAGGCATCTACAAATCTTTAGACGGTGGCGACTCATGGGATAAGATCGAGAAGGGCATACCTCAGGAGCTCATCGGGAAGATCGATCTCGCTGTAAGTCCATCGGATTCGCGGGTAGTATATGCCCTTATAGAAGCGCCACTCAAGGAGGGGGGATTCTACAAGTCAACAGACCAGGGAGAAACATTTGAACAAGTCTCCGACCACAAAGGGATCCGCAATAGACCCTTCTACTATACCAATATCAAAGTAGACCCTACAGATGCAGAGATTATCTACTCGATGGCAGGGCCTTACCACAAGTCCACAGATGGCGGTAAGACCTGGGAGCGCAAATCGTCACCGCATGGAGACAATCATGATATGTGGATCAACCCGAATGATCCCGATCTATTTATCCAATCCAATGACGGCGGTGCCAATGTCACGACCAATGGTGGCAAATCGTGGTCTACGCAGTTCAATCAGCCGACAGCGGAAATCTATCAGATTGCCGTCGATGACCAATATCCATATTGGGTCTATGGCGGACAGCAGGACAACTATTCGACGGTGTCGGTGCCATCGATGGCGCCATATGGTATCCAACAGGCAGGTCTCGGGTATATCATGAATACGGGGGGCTGCGAGACCGGCCCCGCTATACCTAAACCGGGTAATCCCAATATAGTATACTCCAACTGCAAGGGCAGATTTGGCGTATATGACAAAACCACCGGAACCGAAAAAGCCTACTATGTTGGTGCCTCCAATATGTATGGCCACAATCCAAAAGATCTCGTATACAGATTTCAGCGAGTATCACCGATACACATCTCGCCGCATGATTCCAATGTGATCTATCATTGCTCACAGTATGTCCATATGACCACTGATGAAGGACAGACCTGGACGACGATATCTCCAGACCTGACGGCATTTGAAGATGATAAGCAAGTCATATCGGGAGCGCCCATCACCCGGGATATTACGGGCGAAGAATTTTATAGCACCATATATGCCATCCAAGAATCGCCGATCGAAAAGGGCTTAATATGGGTTGGCGCTAATGACGGACCGATACATGTCACCAGAGATGGTGGCGATAACTGGACGAAGGTGACTCCTCAAGGACTGCCGTCGGGTGGGAGAGTAGATGCTATCGAGCCGTCGCACCACGATCCTGCTAAGGCATATGCCTGCATACTACGATATCAGTTGGGCGATTGGAAGCCATATATCTATCGCACGGCAAACTATGGCAAGTCGTGGAACTTGATTACCGATGGAATCCCTGATGATCATCCGTGTCGGGTGATCCGTGAAGATCCCAACAAGGAGGGGCACTTATATGCAGGCACCGAGTATGGTCTGTTTATGTCAATGGATGACGGTGCAAGCTGGCACTCAATCCAACACAATCTACCGGTTACGCCGATCACGGATATGCGCATCCACCGAGGAGATCTAGTGATGTCGACTATGGGTAGGTCCTTTTGGATATTAGATAATATGGCGACGCTGTCACAGATGTCTAGTCTCGATGTACAAGAAACAGCGCTATTCAAACCTCGTGATAGCTATAGATATCGATACCCTTCTGGCGCTCGAGCAAGTGAGATGCCCAGATATCCCAGACCTGCTGTTATCATAGATTATACCCTGATCGATTCGATAACGTCACCTCTCAAACTCGAAATCATCAATGAAGCTGGAGAAGTCGTCAACACTTTGTTCAGCGATAATGACAAGATAAAAATCGCCGATCAAGTCAAAGAGGACATGTCTACTAACCGAGTAGAATACATCGTTGACAACAGCCTGTCTACGGATATCGGCCTGAATCGATATCGTTGGGATATGACAGAAGCAGGGTCATGGCATGAGAAAGAAAACAGAAGATATAAAAATGGACCAGTGGCGCCTCCCGGTAGATACACCATACGGCTGACGGTCGAAGACGAGCAATTGGAGCAATCATTCCAGCTCTTGATTGATCCTCGATTGGCAGAGCACGTTTCTATAGCTGAAGTTGCTGAGCAAGTAGCACTGCATAGAAAGGTGAAGGCGTTGCTCGATAGTGCCCGACGTGCACAAGATGAGCTAGAACAAGAGCGGGACGAACTCACCAAGAAGAAAGAACAGTCCACAGAGGATCAGGAGAGACTATCTGAAGTTAAAGACCTGATCACCCAACTGAAGACTAAAGAAGGCATCTATGAGTTGCCACGACTAGTCGATCAAATATCTTATCTCTATAATCTACTTGGAGATACCGACCAGATGCCTGGTAAGGATGCCTTTGATCGATATGAGGAACTACAGTCGATGTTTAATGGTATGGGGTTGTGATGGAACGGACGATGATATCGATCGTCTCTCTGAGAAATGAAGAGATTTGATCTGATATCTAATGTTACATGTCGTTTTTTATGCTATTGAATAATTGGTACCAGGTCCTACTCCATGTTTCTCGATTAGTTTAATATCATTTAGTTTTCGCAATATTTTCTTTACAGTAGGATTAGGTATTTCAAGTTTATTTGCAATTGCTCCTGATTTGCATCCTGGGTAATTTGATATATAAGACAATACTGATTTTTCTTTAGGTGACAAGCTGGACTCTATTCCTGATTGCTCTAGTTACGATAATATACGTCAGCGATACGATAGATATCTAACCTTAAGGAGTGCAGGAACTAACATCAATTTCGCTGTACAAATTTGGGTCTTGGTTTGGATCTTCGACAGTATTTGACATCATTGAAATTTTAACAATTTCATCACTTGTAGAAAAACAAAGTTGGTGAAAGTTGTCGTTGTCATTTATATCTGCTATCGAAATAGGTACATGCGGTATTAGAACTCCAGAACTGTCAGAATAGCCAATATAGTACTGAAATAAGTCAGATTCGGTATCACCACTTATAAACGGTGTAATGCCACCATTCCAAGCAACTTGAATCGTTTGTGTTCCTGAACTACATTCATTCAGATTGCCATCAATTCTTTGGGCAAAGAATAAACTTGGTCCATCAGCAAGCGGAATAACATTCGTGGTAGTGATTCCGTTTAGGTTTATGATTTCTGAACAAGCGGACTCTCCGGATAAAGTATCAGTTGTAAATAAATCCCCTACAACTCTAACTTCAACAGGTGGATTGGTAACAGCGGTACCAAATTCACCTAACAGAAGCACAGTTCGATTTTCTCCGTTTTCATTAGCTGGTGCTAAAAGAGCACACATTGGGATGTGTTTATTTCCAAGGCTATCTACAACTTCAAAATCAGATTCTGACAAGGTGGCTGCATCTAATGGGAATTTAAAATTAACAGGCATACCATCTAACAGGCTTCCTGGCTGATTACACAATAGACTTGGTAATGCATTATCAAGTCCAAAAAAAGCTGACACAAGAGTATCTTGGTTAACCTGTTCTTGAGGTTCTTCATTTTCGCTACATGAAAACAAGAGGATTACTGTAAATAATTTAAATAGACTTTTCATATTTTTTAGTTGCTTACAACGTCAGTCTGTGAAATAACCACCTCTTAAATTTACGTATTAAGTTGAGGTGCTCAGTGGTTCTTGATGATCATAAATCGCTCAGAGCTTTGTAAACCGAACCTTTTGTCCACTCATGGTTCTCTTTAATATAGCCTTAAATTAACTCCTTAGAAGAAATAAAGTATAGAATTTTATTAGTATAGACTAAGCTATTTCATTGGTTTATAGACCAGCACCACTTCGCCATCCATATCCTTGATCATTAGCTCGTTTTGATCATTGATTTCTAAGTAATTGACTGAAGGCCCTTTATCGACATATCGATATAACTTCTGATCCTCAGTGTTGAGCGCTCGATATGTATCCTCTGGCCAATTTTTGTTGTATTTCCTGACATATTTCACATCACCATATTGTCTGATCTCTATATAATCTGCAGGTTCGGTTTTTTGGAGCACTCCTCCATCTGGCATGGTATACTCCTTCGGTTTAGGGTCAGTAGCCCACACACCGAGCGGCTCACTGAGATTCTCTAACAAGATTTTATAGTCATTGTAGGACTGATGGATGGCGGCAATATCGATGGAGTCTGTGATGTTCGGTCGAAGCTCTTTCATGATATCCTCTACCGTCAGATTATAGTATCCTTTATTAAGCAAACCACCTTTATACAAGCCCCTGAGATAATAGCTGTGCAACAAGTCCTTTGAAATATAGCCCTTACTGAAAGCTCCCCAGATAATCGGAAAGCTCAGATACTTGATTTCCTCCTGCCAACAGTGTATCCATACATAACTGAGACCGAGCGGGGTGTCCTCTAGATGTTCATGTGGATAACCATAAGTATTGACATAGTGTGAGGCCAATACTATATTCTCATAATCATGTTGTATCAGGGCATCTCCACCTCGATACTTCTGGTCCCTCTCCATAAGAGTCGTCAGAAACTTCCTATGGCTTTGCTCAGAGCCTAAGGACTCTACTTTGTCGAGCAATTCCTCATATTCTGTTTGTCCACAGAGTAGCAGAGGCAGAACGATAAGGACAATGAACAAGCTTATTTTAGTCTTCATTGATGTCTATAACGCTATTGTAATGGATATTCTTATTGATTTTTAACCAATTCACTGGTAGACGATTCTGCAATCTTTTCTGTCAACTTCAAATTATTGAAGGAAGAACGGATAAATCATGTGGAGTCGAAAAGTCGTACTTATCGAGAGGCTCACGTACGGTTCTGTGAGAGGTTGGGGGTGAAATTCCTTCTTACCTACTTGTCTTTATTT
>CAZJTO010000046.1:0-5752 GCA_964548935.1 uncultured Saprospiraceae bacterium | reverse complement strand
ACGGTTCTGTGAGAGGTTGGGGGTGAAATTCCTTCTTACCTACTTGTCTTTATTTTTCGCCGAATGCAGTTTCAATTGTCTTCATCGACATAAACATTCTTCCACTATCTGGTAATAATGTGAATCCATATTTTAGATAATATTGTTTGGCTTCTTCATCAATTGGGTCTACAATTACGGCAACAGCTCCAACATGATTTGTGGCAACATCCAAACTCCTTTTTAACGAATTGACCAGTAAAAGTTTACCTAAACCTTTTCCAAACTGATTTTTATCAAGTGCTAATCTACCCAAAAGAATCACAGGGATGTATTGATATTTAATTTTCTTTTGGAATTGAAGAGGAGCATCTTCAATTGGAATACTTTCAGTTGAAAGCGTATAATATCCAATTACTTCCTCTTCATCATTTTTGATGATAAAGCAAGTACATGCTCCGGTCTTTACATCTTTGGTGGCATTTTTTTGGATATAATTATTAAGCGATTCTTTCCCACAATCGAATTTATCCCTCTTGTATTTTCTCTCGTATTTATGAATTTTCAATTTATGAAGTGATTAATTCATTGTGATACTTAATCGCTGCTAACAAAGATTCATTAGCTTGGTGTTCTTCACCCATCAAAGCGTTAAAGAATAATTCTTTATCTCTTTTAGATGCGAGAATTTTATTCTCTTCCGCCACAATAGCTTTCGCTTCACGAGTAATGATAAATCGAGCGAATTCTGAGAATGTTTTGAATCCTTTGAGTTGTTTAGCGTATTCGAACAGCTCTTTATCCTCGTTACTTACACGGAATTCAACTCTACTTTCTCCTTTTTTACTGACTGAGAGGCCCATATTATGTTGTTTCAACCACTAAGTTACGGCGATTTACCGTACATGGCAATTGTTTGACGTAAAAGTTCCGTACAAAATCGTTTTCTGTAAATGAGGCGTAACGTACCTGTGTATACGGCGTTGATAGCTTTTGCTGGCTGGTAATACCTATCTTATCCATTTCGATGACCAGACCAGTCCAGTTCGCAATACACTGACCCAACCAAAAACCGTATAGTTGATTTTGGTAGTCTCTGCGAGATAGAACAATGTTTCCTTTCTTCATACGAGATTCCAGAGATGGCCCACTCATAATATTAGATATATTTCTTAACCTGTAATTGTCTTTTTTACATTGACCAAATAGCTTTTCCCTATCGGCAATTGTTGATCATCGAACTTGATTAGATTTCCTTCTATGGCTATGATATGATTTATATTGACAATATAGGATTTGTGTATTCTTAAAAACTGATCCGCAGGTAATTCAGATTCCAGGGTTTTGATGGTCTTTCTCACTATCTTGACATCCTGGTGGCGGATAAAAACCTTCAGATAGTTACCCCAAGATTGGATATAACTAATGTCTTTATGAGCTATCCTGTAAATCGTTTTGTTATCCTTAAGACTGATAAAATCAGATGGTACGGTGGTGACTCTGTCAGTACTGTCTGTTCTGTCTTGAGTTAATAAAGGAGCTGCAGTGAAAACTTTTTCTATAAGTAAGACTCTTTTTAGTCTTTCGAGTGCTTTGATAAAACGCGTCAGTCTTATAGGCTTGTGTAAGTAGTCTACGACCTGATCATAATCAAACCCCTTCAAAGCATATTCAGAATAAGCTGTAGTAAATATAATTTTGGGTGCACGGTTCTTTAAGGAATCCAACAATTCTAAGCCCGTAATATCTGGCATCTGAATATCTAGTAGCACAGCATCTACTTTTTCTTTATTGAGGAAGTTAAGCGTAGACAGGCCGTCATAACAGTTGCCTGCGATCTCGACGTAATCCAGTTTTTCGCAATAGCTCTCTAAGACTTTATGAGCTAATGGTTCGTCATCAACTATAAGTAATTTGATCTTTGTCATAACTCAATATGCATTTCTACGAGGTGCTCCCCTTCATTTTGCGAAATATTTAATTTGTGTCGTTCAGGATAGATGAGTTCTAACCTCCTCTGGGTATTCTTAAGACCGATATTTGTTTTTACAACTTTGCGATTAAGGATAATGCTATTCTTTATGGTAAATAATAACTTTTCTTTAGTGGTTTTTAGATCTATATGTATAAAGCACTCTTTGGTAGGATGGGTGCCATGCTTGAAGGCATTTTCTACGAAGGGGATAAATAGTAATGGAGATATCATCGTTGTTCCGTCGGCCTCATTAAAGTTTATCTGAACATCACAAGTTTTTCGCAATCTTAGTTTCTCTAGTTTAATATAGGATTGCAGCAATTGTATTTCATCCGCGAGTTTTACTTTTCCTTCTTTAGAGAATTCCAGATGATAGCGCATAACTTCAGACAACTCCATGATCATCTCGGAGCCCTTCTCTGAGTCTATCTGATTCATGCCATAGATATTATTTAGTGTATTGAATAGAAAGTGGGGATTGAGTTGAGCCTTCAGGGAATTGAGTTCTGTTATAGCTGTCTTAGCTGTTAGTTCTTGGATCTGATATTGATTAACTATGCCTCTTTTAAAATACTGTATACCTACAGCAAATAACTGTAGAAAAATAAAATTCATGACATTCTGAAATCTTGTATTACTCATACTAGTATCAAAATGTCTTATCACCTCATAAAGGATGACGCCTAGCACCACGATTGCTGCAGCTGCTATAACGTAGAACAAATATTGTCGCCTATCAAATAAATATTCTTTAGCTGCGAAGGCTAAGTAAGTGGTCGGAATAACAGGAATAAAGAACGATAAAGGTTCTTTGAGACAGCTTATGAGACTAGCTGTGTTGCCTTCAGCCATGTATACCAGGAAGACAAAGAAGAGATATGAACTTAGCCAAATTAGGCTGTGATAAACCCATCGTTTTTTTAAAAACCGAATCATACTGCAATCTAGGCAAGATAATCATGACTTTCTTTCTTTTGTGATGTACGCCGTTCGTCACTCAACAGCCCTTACTGGTCACAGCTCTATGCTAGTAGGTCACTTATACCTTTTTGGGAGATGAAATCGATCTAGATTTGGATTGTAACAACACTGGTATAAGTATGAAATTACAAATAGATAATCTTTCAAAGTCCTATGGCCGGAATCAGTATGGGTTAAAAGATTTTTCGCTGAGCATAGAGCCTGGTATTTTAGGACTACTAGGCCCCAATGGTGCAGGTAAATCTACTTTATTAAAAATGATTGCTACCGTGATAAAACCTACAGAAGGAAGCATACGATTAGACGGTACAGACCTCGCTAAGCAACCTAATGAAATGCGAAAGCTATTAGGTTTCTTGCCACAGGACTTTGGCGTTTATCCCAATCTTAATGCCTATGAATTTCTGAGCTATATGGCTGCACTGAAAGGAGTGGGCGGTAAGGGACTCAGACAGCGGATCAGTTCCTTGATAGAAGGATTGAATCTAATGGAAGCAGCCAAAAGACCAATAGGCAGTTATTCTGGAGGTATGAGACAAAGAATAGGCATTGCTCAAGCTTTACTGAATAACCCGAAAGTGCTTTTGTTGGATGAACCCACAGTCGGTCTGGATCCTGAAGAACGTGTCCGCTTCCGAAATCTAATTGTGGATCTAGCTCAAGATACTATCGTCATCTTATCGTCTCACATTGTCTCAGATATAGACACTATAGCTGATCAGGTAGCTATAATGTCTAAAGGCAGCTTGGTTATGGCAAATGACATTCCTTCCATTATTGAAGGTATAGAAAATAATGTCTATGAAGCCCTCATAGAGAAGAGTGCACTTGCTAAATTCAAAGAGCAGCATGTTGTCGTAAGTACACAACGACATGCGGAGGGTATGCGCATTCGATACATCTCAAATCACAATTCTGGTCAAGGAAGTCCGCAAAAAGCCAATCTCGAGGATGCCTTTTTGTTTCTCACAAAATCAAAGATCTATGAATAAGCTACTGCAATTAGTAAAAGCCGATTATCAGCAACGGACCAGAAGCTATGCTTTCTTAATAACACTTTGTGTTGCGCTAGCGCTGGGATATTCTTTTGTTCCTCCTGCGGATGCTGTCTATTCTACCATAAGAATAGGAGCATATGTAGGAAAATACAATACAGCCTGGTTTGGTTCTGTGATGGCGTTGATGAGCGGTGTCTTCATTTCCTATTTTGGATATTTTATTATTAGCAGTAGTATTAAGCGGGATGCAGAGATAGGTTTAGGCACTATAATGGCGGCCACTCAGACAAGCAATTTTACTTATTTGTTTGCCAAGTTTCTAAGCAATTATTTGGTGTTGTTTTCATTGGTTGTATCAGTGATAGTGATGGGTATAGTACTATTTCTATTCTA
The DNA here is from genome assembly GCA_964548935.1 of uncultured Saprospiraceae bacterium. Taxonomy (GTDB): domain Bacteria; phylum Bacteroidota; class Bacteroidia; order Chitinophagales; family Saprospiraceae; genus GYS-P2D. Next base: position 1,426 of record CAZJTO010000046.1, on the reverse strand, counting down.
TGGTGTTGGACCTTTTGTAGCTGGCGATTTTTTCACCCCTTTTATTTTGACGTGCTTGCCGACCTTAGCCTTAGTATCCGCCTTCGCTATTTTGATAGAGCTGATATTTAGAAAATCATCTACATTTCAGAATATACTATTCTCAGTTATTTTCTTTAGTGCCTTATTTATTCCAACATTCTCTGACTATAGTGAAATGGGTGATCCTTTTGGAATTAAGATAATCACTGAAGAGATGAATGCTCAGGTAACTCAGTTGACTAATGAAGAAGAAGTGTCCTTCAATATAGGCTACGTTATTAATGATCAATCGACTACAAGAAGCTTTGATTTCGTCAGTATTGATTTTCCTGTTTTTTATGTGATTTCACGTTTGTTCTGGGTGCTGGCATCGCTTGTTCTGTTACTGCTTTCCTCATTGGTGTTCCACAGATTCCGTAGTTCACCCATAAAAAAGCAAGCTAAAGGACAAGGCAAGGTATTAGAAGATAAGGGCGGTAACTTTGAGTTTAATTTAGATCAACCTTTAGCTTTTGATTTTGGCATTCTACCTCTTATAAAAGCAGAATTAAAGTTGTTGCTGCGTCAACAGAATATCTGGTTGTGGATAGCAACTGTGGGCGGCATGGTGGCTTTGTCCTTAGCTCCTATTTCTATAGCACATCAGTTCATATTGCCTGTACTATGGTTTATTCATGTTTCCAAATGGTCAAAATTAACAACTAAGGAGATTGAGAATAGAACCCAGTTATTTGCGGCTGTTTCTTATAAACCAGTAGCCAGATTGTTTGGAGCACAATTGGTTTCAGCAATGATTTGTATGCTGGTATTATCCTTTCCGCTTGTTATTAGATTGATTGTTTCGGCTCACTGGGTTTCGGTTATAGCTGTCTTGTTAGGTAGTGCATTCGTGGTAACTCTTGCTGCCTTATTAGGTCAGGTAAGTAAAAGCAGTAAGTTATTTGAAGTGTTATTCTTCATATTGACCTATGCCAATCTGAATACAATACCATTTCTTGATTATTTTGGAGCGCTACATTCAAGCATAGGCTATGTGGCAATTTTGATAACGTTGGTTTTTGTTACAACGAGTATCAACTATTTTTATAAATTAACTCTTGTTTGATTCAGAGTCTTCTCAGATTTATTTCAGATTCTTTCAGAATATTCTTAGCTTAAATATAGGTTGCCTCATCTGGGCTTGCTACCAATGTTTTTATTGCTAAAAATAAAGTTAGACCAAGAACGGAGTAACCAATAAATTTTATACCTCTTGTAAATATTGAAACATCCTGCACCGTTTCTGATTCTTCTTCCTCCAATTTTTTGTGATACTTTTCTACCGCTAGATTATAGGCTTCTTCTTTCTTATTAATCTGATTCTGGTTCAAAATGGTTCTTACTCTTAGTATGTCCAAATGGTTGA
>CAZJTO010000045.1:0-13609 GCA_964548935.1 uncultured Saprospiraceae bacterium | reverse complement strand
TCGTCGCAGCATTAGGAGTGATGATATTATTGGGGTAGTTAGCGAGTATATTCGAGTATCGAGTGACTAAGTATCGAGTATCGAGGGAATTAAGTTTACCTTATATGAGTTTTAAAAAGCACAATATGAAATACTCTTTTGTTGCTTAATCCAATGTAGGTCCTTTTATGGACAGACTAAGATTGAATCAGTCATGCACATACATAACGACACTTTGAGTAAACTGATTAATGCACAAGTTCTGCGTTCGTTACTCAATACTCCGCAACTCGCCTACTCAGAACTCGGTAACTCGCCTACCCACAACCCGCATACTCGCTACTCGATCACTCGCTACTGCGCAAGCGAGCTATCTCCTATAATCCAATGGCGGCTCTCGATCGCCTAAGAGCGGTATATAGACGAAGTCTTTTCCCACTCTGCGCTGTAACTCCGCAGTGGCATCAGAGATGGTTTCAGGATGTTGGATCAGATCAATTGCAGCGGTTGCCAGTGTCTTGGCGGCGAGGATCATGCCTTTATGGCCTATGCTCATGCCTCCTGCGGCCACAGCTTGCCAAGTATGTGGAGAGGTGCCTGGCACCCATGTCGCTGTAGATAGCCCAGCAGTAGGTACGACCCAGCTGATATCACCGACATCTGTAGAGCCGCCGCCACCTTTTTCGACCACTCTGAATGGTGCCACCTTTGATGTGGTAGATAGCGCCATCTGAGATCGCTCGGGCAGGGTAGGCTTGATTTTTTCTGCGAACGCTTGCTCGTCCGCATCATACGTGAATCCTCCGATCTCTTCCAAGTTGTCGTGTACGACTCTCGACAGCGTCTCATTGGGCATGAGGTTATAGACTCCGTGGATGATCTCATACTCCATGCGGGTCTCTGTGCCAAGTGCGGCACCTTCTGCGGCCTGAACGACTCGATCAAAAGCTTCCTTGGCGACCTTCATATTGGGATGTCTGACGTAGTAGTAAACCTCAGCAAATTCTGGAACTACATTAGGCGCTTCGCCACCGCTTGTGATGACATAGTGGACCCTTGCATCGGATGAGAGGTGTTCTCTCATGAGGTTGACCATATAGTTCATGGCTTCGACACCATCGAGGGCGGAGCGTCCATTTTGAGGGGCTACGGCAGCATGAGATGCGACCCCATAGAATCTGAACTTGGCAGAGGTATTGGCTAATGATGAGAATGCTCCCGCACTGTTTTGACTACCAGGGTGCCAGTGCAAGACCGCATCGATATCATCGAATATGCCAGCTCTGACCATATATACTTTGCCAGCACCGCCTTCTTCTGCAGGGGTGCCGATAAGCCTGACAGTACCTTGATACCCAGAGCTTTGGAGCCACTCGGCAATACTGATGGCTGCAGATGTCGATGCAGTACCAAATAGGTGATGTCCACACGCATGACCGTTGCCACCTGAGACGACTTCTTTGCGCTCAGGCACTGCATCTTGAGATATGCCGGGTAGGGCATCATACTCTGCCAAGATGCCGATCACTGGTGACCCAGAACCATAACTTGCCACAAATGCCGTTGGGATGTCCGCTACACCTTCTTGGATGCTAAATCCAGCGTCACCGAGGGTTTGCTTCAGTAGGGCAGAAGATTTTTCTTCTTGATAACCCAACTCCGCATAAGACCAGATCTGATGGGCGATATCGTGGTATTTTTCTTTCTTACTATCTATACCCTGGAGCACAGAATCTTGAGCAGCAGTGTATTGGCAGATGAACAAAAATGACAGCAGCGAGAAACAATAGAAGCAATGGCGCATGGTATAATAGTTTAGATGGCTTAAGATCTTGCGTTTAACTGAACAAATTCAGTTGTTTCTCTACTAATGTAGTGTGAAATAATGGATATGCCAGACAGTCTTACTCTGTAAGCTATTTGAGCAAGGTGACACTACCGAAAAAGGTCTCGGGATTGCCTTGGGTGAAATTGACGTCGATGCGATAGATATATACGCCAGGCGGATAATCGCCACCATTCCACTCGGCCCCTTGAAATACTCGCCCGCCAAATCGATCAAAGATCTGCATATCCACCTGCCCGCTAAGATCTTCAGCAAGCACGGGGCGAAATACTTCATTGCCAGCAGTGGACAGAGGATTAAATATATTCGGGATATAGACATCACTATATGAGATCTGAACCAATAGCAGACTATCACATCCAAGTGATGACTCCAATACAAGAGGAAACGCCCCCTCTCCTCTGATCGTATTACCTCCTATATTAACCGATTGACCTTGAAATAAATTTAGGGGCAAGGTGTCATACACCGATCCGACTACGTCAAGATCCAACATGACGACACTATCACAATTGAGCACGTTTTTGAATGTATCCACATACATTCCACTTTGAGTGAGCAATTGATCACCAAAGCGATATTCTTCATCATCACAGATGCTCCTATTTGCTGCGACAAGTTCTACTGGACGGGTATAGATGAATGGATCTGACAAGCGACAGTTACCATCTTCTATCGTTCTGATTTGATAACTGCCATCTCCATGGATGCGCGATAACTCGTTCTCATTTTCTCCAACGAGGGCAATGCCATCTCTGTACCATTGATATGAGATATTGTCAAAGTTTGTCACCGATAAGGTATAGTCATCGCTGCATGGATGCTCAAACTCTACGATGTCGAGACCAAATGCTTTTGCGTCTGCCAGAATGAGATTGTCAAAAAAGTAGTACGTGCTAAATACGCTTGATGTTCCCTCACATGGTGGCCCGATGGCTATGGCATAGATATCTTCAGTTGGTGTTATCTCGATAAAAGAATTTAACCAAATGTTGCGACCTCCTCCCGACACTCCTACGGCGCCTAGATTTTGCCATTTGGGCCCATTAGAAGGACAGCCAAACTGTGGGTCATCACCACCAAAAGGCAGGTAATTACAACTCGTTGTCCCAAAAAATGTAATGTCTATAGGTGGCGAGCTTCTTTCATCTACAAAACCCACATCAAACTCAATCCTGTATGTAGTTCCTACTTTGAGGGGATTAATGAGGCAAGCTCCGGCATACTCCTTCCACGCAAACTCCGGCATCATTTCTCCACGAGATCTTCCATCTCTAAACCCCATAATGGCTTCTCCATCGGGAAATGGCATTGGTGGAGGAAACTGCTGCCAACCTCCCCATCCACAGTTATGAATTAGGTCTGTTGTTGGAGCGGATGCCTGTATCCAGCCAGTCGCACAGTCGAGTTCGCTTCTTGTACTAGGGCAACAATCTTGCTCTTCAAAAGATGGATTAGGAATCAAGGACTCAGGCGTCTGAGTCATACAGAAGCAGTCCTCATCATTGAGGTCGATCATGCCATCTCCGTCGTCATCGATCGCATTATCACAGATCTCTACTTGCGCAATGATTACCATCGGAGTAACCAAAAGGCTCAGTTGGAAGAGTAGGCGATACGCTGTTGTCAATGATATCATGATCAGTTTAGCACGTCAGGATGGTAATATAGTAAACACATCCCAGATAAAACTCTCAACTATAATCAAGTGTCGTGAATGTATTTAATTGTTGATCTTCGCCAGTAATCATAAACTTAGATCGCTATGCGCTTGAAATCCCTCTGTGTAAAAAATCCAAAATTTGCCGAGACCACGCCATCTCACCAGTTGGCGATTCATCCGACTTCATCTTTTGCCTTTGAGTCCGTGGAGGCAACGGTACATGCTTTTGAGCATCCTATGGATGAGCACCTCTATAGTCGGTTTGGGAATCCTACGGTAGATGCAGTTGCTCAGAAGATAGCCGACTTGGAGACCTATGGCATGGACGCTGATGATGCCTGGGGAGTGATGACCTCATCGGGGATGGCGGCCATCAGTACATTGATATTTGCTACGCTATCCAAGGGTGATAAGATCTTGTCCCAAGCCAACTTATATGGCGGCAGCACTGAGATTATCCAAAATTTTCTGCCGCAATATGGTATCGATGTGGTGTGGACGGACCTCACAGACTCCCACAAAGTGTCAGAGATCCTTGCTAGTGATCCCACGATAAAGCTCATATACTTCGAGACACCTTCCAACCCGGCATTAGATTGTATTGACATGTCTGCAATTGCACGAGTGGCTCAAGAACATAGAGTTCTAACAGCCATTGACAATTCCTTTTGTTCGCCGGTGATTCAACAGCCGCTTAAGCATGGCATCGATTATGTGATTCACAGCACCACTAAATATATCAATGGCCATGGCAACGGCATCTCTGGTATCGTCGTGGGTCGTGGATTGGAGCGAAAAAAAACCATCTGGGGTGCCATGAAGATGGTCGGCACGAATTGCAACCCATGGGATGCGTGGCTCACGAATATGGGCATGAAGACCCTTGAGCTACGGATGAAAGCGCATAGTGATAATGCCATGGCGCTAGCAGAGTTTTTATCGAGCCATGCTCAAGTAGCTTCTGTCAATTATCTCGGCTTAGCGGATCACCAGTATCATGACTTGGCGTCCCGTCAGATGCGCTACTACGGAGGGATGATGTGCTTTGAGGTGAAGGGTGGAGTAGAAGCCGGAGTACGATTTATGAACAATCAGACGATGGGGACTCTGGCACCAACAATGGGCGATGTAGATACATTACTGATGCATCCAGCATCTATGTCGCATCGTAGTATAGATCGAGACGTGAGGATAGCTCACGGCATAGGAGATGGTCTCATTCGGGTTTCTGTCGGCATCGAAGATGCACAGGACATGATTGAAGACTTTGATCGAGCGCTTACCCAAGGTTGATATCAATCCGCTCTATGAACTCTGTCTAGGCTAAATGCTGGCATACAGATGGAGAGATATTCACACTCCTGATCATATGGATTGGAATATTGAATTTTGCACCCCTTCTTAGTCAATAGGGACTCACCAGGACCCAGTATGACCTCATCCTTGTCATCAATCAGGATACGCTTCTGACCTCTAAAGACGAAGGTGATCTCATCAAACTCTGGCGTCTGTGGTGGTTCGCTCCAGCCCGCTGGAGCTACCATATGAGCGACGCTATAATCACCATCCTGTATACTGGCCAGCCCGAAGTGCTCGCGGATCGTCTTGCCATCATCCGTTGGTACTACGAATGGATTCGTTTGCTTGATATATTTATTCATATGAACATCCATGTTTTGCTGAGTGCTAAAGTATAGGATTCTAATTTATCAAGTTAGATCCACCCCCAGCCCCTCAAGGGATTATAGGACGATACCTCTCTTCGGAGGCAGGGTGCTCCAACCCAGGGGTAACTGATAAAGACCTACAGCTCACTTATAATCCAACTCTGACAAGGGGTTAAAACCCCTTGAAGAAGATAGTTTTTGATATTCTGACTCCAATGCGGATTTATCCGATTGAGTGTGGTCAGATATAAACTGCAATTTGGGAGGGGGCTGCCACTAGCTCATGGCTCTTTCGATCCAACTCTGACAAGGGGTTAAAACCCCTTGAAATAAATAAAGATATGAATGACTCCAATGCGGAATTATCCCATTGGGCATCAAGGGATGAAAACAGTTAAAGAGGAAATCACGAATAATCCTTATAACTTGTCAACCATATTAATGAAATGCCAATGAAGACGATCGTAACGATTATATGTTCCATAGTCATCATTTTTGGAGCTTGTAAGCAAACTGCGAACGAAAGTTCTACAGACCAGGAACTCCAGATATACCTCTGTTTTGGTCAGTCCAATATGGAGGGAGTTGGAGTTATTGAACCGCAGGATACCATCGTTGACGATCGGTTCATGGTATATCAATCGATCGATTGCCTGGAGAAGGGGTATACTAAACGGACTTGGCGCACTGCTGTACCTCCCTTGAGTAACTGCGAGGCGGGTCTATCAGTTGCAGATTACTTTGGGAGGACTATGGCTGAAAACCTACCTGCTCAAACCAAAGTAGGACTCGTAACAGTCGCCATAGGTGGATGCGATATCAGACTATTTGACAAGGACATCTATGCAGACTATGACTCTACTTATGCAGAAAAGTGGTTTACTGATAAAATCGCTTATTACAATGGCAATCCATATAAATACTTAGTTGATTTAGCCAAGAAAGCCCAAGAAGATGGTGAGATAAAAGGGATATTACTGCATCAGGGAGAGACCAATACTGGTGACACATTGTGGCCAATGTATGTCCAGAAGATATACGACGACCTGATGTTAGATCTGTCTTTAGATCCTCAGCGTGTTCCTCTGTTGGCAGGTGAAGTTGTAGGAGTAGATAGTAGTTGTTGTGCGAAGATGAACCCGATCATTAACACTTTGCCAGAATTTATCGAAACCGCCCATGTGATATCCTCTGAGGGGTGTGGTGCTATGGATATAGCACATTTCGATTCAGAAGGATATCGGATTATGGGCAGACGATATGCGGATAAGATGTATTCCTTGCATTCTGACAATTGAATATGCGATATACTGCTCTTCACATACGAATAACAGCTCAGTATCTGTACTTAAAGTAATACAAAACTATAGCTTTCTTTTGCAAGGGGTTAAAACCCCTTGAAGTCAGCTCATAGAAGTAGCTTGATTCATCGATTCGAGGTACTGCTCTCTAATTACAAGTAATGGCTTATCATCTGCTGTTTTTTTCACATCGACATTAGGAGATGTCTTAATAGTTGATTATTTCTCAGCTGTTTGTATGCTGCTCGTGCTGATGATAGATATTTTAACTAATTCAGAACAACCTGGAAGCATACGTACTGTCTGCCGCTTGAAAAGCCTATACTCAACATAAGCCTATAAATAGCTCATTCTCTCCCCTTAGATAATTCTAATATTCCTTAATAAACACAACATTATATGGTTAATAATGAGATGTCTGGCTGTAATATTTTGATCTATCATTCCTCAGGATAATCTCTATTTTCACACATATTTTTAGAGGTTTAAGCACCCATGTCTTTTATCCGTCTGATGGCGGAAAAGAACCACTCAAAAGAATTTGAAAAGTAACTCATAAGGCTACCTTTGCCGACTTAAATAAAAAGTCATCGTGAGGTATTTAGGTAGTTTTATAGCACTATTAGTTAGTGTATATTGTTTTGCTCAGCAATCACAAGTTATTGATACTGTTATAGTTACAGCGTTGAGGGCGCCCTTGACAATTGCCCAGACAGGTCGGAGTATTACAGTGATTGACGCTGCAGATATCGAGTCTTATAATGCGACATCGATAGACGAGATCCTTCAGTTGACAGCAGGTGTAGAGGTGCAATCTCGGGGAGGATTTGGTGTGCAGAGCAACATCTTATTAAGAGGGTCTACATTCACTCAGGTATTGGTATTAGTGGATGGGATGCGTATCAATGATCCCCTCACAGGACACTTCAATAGTTATATCCCAGTAGCGCAAGAGGAGATCGCTAAGATAGAAGTCTTACGGGGTGCTGCATCGGCAGTGTTTGGTCCCGATGCCGTCGGCGGAGTGATCAACATCATTACCAAAGTGAGTGATCCATCTTATCGTGGTCGATCACTATCAGGTAACCTGGCTTATGGACAGTTCAACTTGAGAGATATCAACGTAGGTTTGACGGAGTCTACCGATAAACTGAGATTTTCGGCAGGGGTATCGGTACGTCAATCGGATGGCGAGTTGATACAGCCCGTGAGCAACGATCCCAATACAGAGTTAGAATCATTCAATACCTTCTTCGATATTACAACAGCGGGTGTAGGATTGTCCTATTCTATAGCGCCTAAGTGGCAACTCAATGCCCGTACGAGTTATGACTTCAGAGACTTTAACGCTCGATACTTTTTTACGACGAGCACATTTGACAAGTCTACTGAGACCGTATCGGGAGTATTCAACCATGTCTCTCTGAGACATATCGGAGATCAATCCAGTACTCAGATCGATGTAGCACATAAGTACAATACGGATGAGTTTGTGTTCTCACCAGACTTCCCATCAACTAACAATCATACTACTAACCTGACGAATGTGCTGGTGAGCAATTACCGCAGCATTGGTGACGACCTAAGTCTGAAGACTGGTATACAGTTAGATCGCAGATCGATTGTCAGCAATGATCGTGGCGATCATAATGATCAACATGCTGGCGTCTATGCATCGGTAGTCTATAACAAGGGGAACCTCAATGTCATCCCTAATCTTAGGTTTGATCATGATACCAACTTTGGCAGTGAGTTATTGCCGAGCTTGAACATTTCCTATCAGCTCCCTCAACTTACCCTACGGGCTTCGGCGGGAAGGTCAGTGAGGGCAGCGGATTATACGGAGCGATTTGTGTCCAACAACCTTGTTAACCTGACTCCTGGGCGCAACTTAGGAAATCCTGATCTACTAACAGAAACCAGCTGGTCGGCAGAGCTTGGGGCAGACTTCTATCCGACAAGCAACTGGACGCTTAGCAGTACGCTGTACAGCAGGTGGTCCAATGATCTGGTCGATTATATCTTTACGAATCAGGCGGATATTGGCTTTGTCAGCGAGATTGGGAGCTTAGTGTCAGGAGAAAATTACTTCTTCGCTACCAATATCGCAGATGTACAGATCCGTGGCGTGGAGTTTGAGTCAAATGTCCAGTTTGACCTTGGCGGAGATGCGAGCGTGAAGTTGCACAACTCACTTAGTGTGATCGGTCAGAGCAGCAGTCTGGAGACGGTGTCTGTATATCTATCCAACACGGCAAAGTTGTTGAGCACGAATCGAGTGAGCTTGAATACGAATCGCTTTGATATCAATCTCACTGGCTTGTATAAGGATCGCAATGCACGGATCGCCGAAGCGATAGGAGCTAACTTGTCAGAGGACTATTTTATCGTCAATGCGTCCGCATTCCTCAAGTTGAACTCCAATGTCAAGATTGGTGCTCATATGATTAATGTCGGCGATGTAGCCTATCAAAATATCTTGGGAGCACCCCTGCCGGGTCGTTGGTTCAGAGGGAGCGTGGATTGGTCATTCTAAGATCCCGAATCCGTGCTTCTGAGGTGGTTTATGGTTGGGGCTTTATATAAGAGTGGTACAATAGAATTGTGTCTTCAGTCAATTCCTTAATACATTTGGACTATAGGAATCACCTAACTATATGGCATCTCAGGATCAAGATGATATACCTCAATTGTTGTGCATAGGTCATATGTGTCACGACAGGATTGATGGAGGGTATCGACTAGGTGGCACGGCATCATATAGCAGTCTGATGAGTGCTCATCTCGGGGTCTCGACAGTACTAGTAACCAGTGTAGGCGGCGATTTTAAATATTGGGATCAGATCGCTGAGTACCCTGTTATAAGCCATAACGTGGAGGCACGCCAGACCACGGAGTTTGAAAATGTCTATACGGATCTTGGTCGCACCCAATACATGCATCAGCGTGCCAGCACCATATCGAGTGCGGATATCCCTACTAAGTGGCTCCCTATTCCTACGGTCCTGTTATGCCTGATAGCAGATGAGATTGATTCATCTGTTGTGCCTCTCTTTACCGATGCATTAGTGGCAGCATCGATACAAGGATGGATGAGGCAGCGAGATCACATATCGGGTAAGATCAGTCCTAAGGAGTTGGACCTTAGTCTATTGCATGGGATCGATATGGTTTTCCTAAGTAAAGACGACATCGGTGGCGACCTCGATATCCTCAAGTCGTTGTGTGAAGCGGTTGATACGGTCGTGATGACCGATGGTGCCAATCCCGTCCAGATCTATCGTGGCAAATCCCTCATTGAGATGCCTGTTTATCCAATCCAAGAAGTCGATCCAACAGGCGCCGGAGATATCTTTGCCGCTAGCTTTGTGATACACTATAGTCGCACAGAGAGTATTCTATTGGCGGGGGCATATGCGCATAGTGCAGCTTCTTATGTTGTGGAGCACCAAGGGATATACCTTCCTCCTGCGGCGGATATTCAATCGAGATATACGGCATACATCGAGCAATTCCTATCTTAATGTCTATTATGCCTCTTCAGTTATCTGCGGCATCATAAGATCAAATTTCGAATATGCTAATCCAATTGTTGAGCTTTTTCTTGTTTACAGGACTTGTGGCGGGGATATCAGCATGGCAGTTGCGTAAATCCAAGCTCAACAGCAAGGATGGCTACTTCTTAGGTGGGCGCAGTCTCACTGGAATCGTTATTGCTGGCTCCATGCTCTTGACTAATATCTCGACAGAACACCTGATCGGCATGAATGGCTCCGCCTATAAGAATGGGGCGATTATCATTGCTTGGGAGGTCACCTCGGCCTTGGCGTTGATCGTCGCTGCCTTATACTTTGTCCCACGCTATCTCAAGATGGGTTTGACGACTATTCCAGAGTTTTTAGAAAAGCGTTTTGATGGTATGCTGCGCACCATAGTGGCCCTGCTGCTGATCATCTCATTTGTGTCTACGCTACTACCTATTGTGTTATATACGGGCGCGCTCAATATCGAGAGTTTGTTTGAGTTGTCGGATATGCTCCAGATCAGCCAATCTCAAGGCGTATGGCTGACGGTTGTCGTAGTGGGCGCACTGGGTGCTATCTATGCCATATTTGGAGGGTTGAAGATGGTAGCCTACACAGATACGATCAATGGCTTTGGCTTGCTGGTAGCGGGCTTGTTAGTACCTGTCATTGCTCTGATGGAGATTGGTGATGGTTCGGTTTTTTCGGGTCTGGGGAAAGTGTTTGCGCATGCACCTGAGAAGTTTCGGGTGATCTCGGATGAGCCATCTTTTGGCTCGGGTAGTCGCCAGTCCATTCTGCCCTTTAGTGTATTGTTTACGGGCTTGATCATCAACCAGATCTACTTTTGGACGATGCATCAATCGATCGTACAGCGGGTGTTAGGGGCGGTTAGCCTCAAAGAAGCTCAAAAAGGACTCCTATATACGGGAGCGCTTAAGATATTGATTCCCTTAGTGATCGTTCTGCCTGGATTGATCGGCTACTACTATTTTGGAGATCAGTTGTACCACGATCCAGATTTAGTCTATCCGCAGTTGGTCAAGCGAGTCTTGCCGACTTGGCTGACGGGCTTTTTTGTGGCCGTTATCGTAGGAGCCATCCTAAGTACCTTTAATAGTGCACTCAATAGCGCAGCGACCGTGTTTAGCGTAGATTTCTATCAGCGCTATGTCAACCGTGAGGTGTCCGAAGGGAGCTTGGTGTTCTTTGGGCGATTATGCTCCTTAGTGCTGGCGGTGTTTGCGATTGGCATCGCTCCATTTATCGCCCATGCCCCTGATGGACTGTATCAGTTGTTGCAGCAACTCAATGGCATCTTCTTTATTCCTATTGCATCGGTGATGATAGCAGGATTTTTTCTACCTCAGGTGTCTGCAGTGGGCGCTAAGGCGGGACTCATATTCGGACTGTTGTTTTATATCGTTATGTACTTCGTCTTAGCCGTGGATCTCCACTTCGTGCATATATGGGGGATAGAGTTCGTGCTCAATATGTTGATTATGATCGGTGTGTCTAAGATATATCCTGTAACAGAGCGATTTACGATAGTTGATGTTGGTGCTGTCGCACTGGTACCCTGGAAGTATGCCAAGTCGATGAGTGCGATATTGATCCTCATCACGCTGATTATCTATGTAATGCTGGGTAGGGTAGCTTAGCTAATGACTCGATTGTTGCTAGTCTATTTGACCGTAATTTGATCCAGTATATCTGTGCCCAGGAGTCGATCATCCTTGTGGGTATACCATGTCCTGCGCTTCGGAATGCGGACGGATTGATATATCGCTTCACCCTCGAATAAGATATACTCCCCATCATTGGCAGCCTCATCGTGATAAAAACGATATCCGATCAATGCTGAAGTCTTGGGGTCAAAATAGAAGTACCAGATATCCTTGCCGATGGCAGGATCATAGGTCACTCGGATCTGCAGCGCCTCTCGCCCAAAGAAATCCGTCTTGCTCACCTGTGGATCAATGATAGTCCCAGGATCGTCAAGCTTCATTGGCATATACCATAGATAGTGATAGTATGTGCGCATGAAGTCTGATCGGCTAGGATTGAGCCTATAGGTTTTAACTTGCTCGGCTGTAGGGCTGGCGCCATTCACCAGGTAGCTGTATTGCCCATCGCTTAGGGTCGTGGTGATCTCTCGATCTGCAGAGCCACTGATCAACTGAAACTTCTCCGCCCATGGGTTTAGTACTGCAGTAGTGTGGCGATCTGGTCCATTAGGACGTTCCTCTATGAATTGTAATGTGGCCTCTCCCTGTTCCAGTAAGCCCTTAGGGTCATGGTAGTCGATGCTCTTAGCGAGTAAGTCATGAGCAGTGATCTGAGCATTAGTGCATGACATAGCACTACAGACGATTAGGGCTAGGTAGAATTTGAACATAATGGGTAGTTTATAACTATTGTACGTGCAAGATATCCTGTTGCGGTCAGATTGCATGATGGCAGGCAGTGTATCTCTGAAATATTACAACATCGACTCACTCCAATTAGTACTCTCTAAGCATAGTAAATACAACTAAAATTCACGTTATTTAGAGAGAAATCGATCAGAGGCGTTATGTGAGGATGATCAGTGTACAGAGCCGTATATATACGGAAGGCTTTCGGATATATACGGATATATGAGTATAAAGTGATCAAAACTGGGCTTTTTGATCGTATATACACTAGTTAGTAGCCATTAAAAATTGAAACCTATAGTCAAAATGAATAAGGAAGACTTAATAATGAGACATAAGGAAATCCTTGATTTACATAAAGTGACAAATACTCGATTAGCAATTTCAGCAATCTTCTGTGAAGTGAGATTAGAGGAACTTGAAAAAGCATTAATAAACTGTAATAAAGCTTTACTTGCTCAAAACAACTATATACCTTTTTTGCCTTGCCCTGGCGAAGGATGGTCTGTTTCAATTGATCCAGACGATAGCGTAGAAGTAAGAGGAAGAGGATTCGTAGAAGTAGAATTTATGTACGGAGAACATCATCCAGATTCAGACTATTGCCATATTCCAATTTTATTATACAAAAACCTAATCGACGAAAGATATTCAAATTTCAAATCGGAAAATTATTTCTCAAATGGACAAATTAAGAGAAGTGGTAACTATCTAAATGGAGAACGACAAGGATTATGGATTGAATATTATCAAAACGAAAACATAAAGTGCAAAGGAGAATATGACCAATTTAAAAAAGTAAAGATTTGGGAATATTTCTACGACAACGGACAAATTAAGGAGAGAAAGAACTACGATGAACCTATTTATATGATATCAAATACCCAATGGTTTGAAAATGGGCAAATTAGAGGTGATTGGAAAATAAACGAAGAAGAACATTCAATAGAAATTAAATGGTATTTTGAAACAGGCGAATTAAGAAATCAATCAAAGAAAACTTTAGATGATAAGTATATGGATGGAGAACATATCACATACTTCAAAAATGGCAATTACGACACTGTGATTGTGACAGTAAAAGACAGGATAATTCAATATAGATATTATAATCCTGATGGGACAGTTAAACGAATAAGTGAATAAAAAACGGCTACTAACAAGCTATGACGATGTCAGATTGGCTATCGCCAAATCCGCCACGTATAGCCA
>CAZJTO010000044.1:0-13862 GCA_964548935.1 uncultured Saprospiraceae bacterium | reverse complement strand
CGTGCTTCTCGACCATCTCCTGTACACGATTTTCTCCAAAATCTCTTTGTCCTAAGTCATAAAACCGCTGAATATCCGATACAGGTTTTGTCTTTGATACAGCGACAAGGGTTGCATTGTGAGATTGACAGGACTTCAGGATATCTTGATACATACTGATATAATAACTACTAGGGCTAACCGATGTTTATTCGAACAAGCCGTAGAGTTTGGAATCAATAAGATTGAGCACTTTAGAAAAATCCTCAGGCTTATTTTTTAGATCAAGATTATCAATATTGACGATGAGTTTGTTGCCATCATCATAGTTCTTAATCCAGTTTTCATATCGATCATTTAGATTGCGGAGGTAATCTAAACTCATACTACCCTCGTAATCTCTACCTCGATCGTGTATATGTGATACCAATGTTGGAATACTTGCTTGGAGGTATATCGTCAGGTCAGGTGGGTCGATCTGACTAAGCATAGACTTAAATAGCGAAAAATAATTGTTGAAATCTCGCTGCTCCATTAAGCCCATCTCATATAAATTAGGTGCGAATATATACGCGTCCTCATAGATCGTACGATCTTGTACAACTGTATCGTCACCGTCCTTAATCTTAATTAGCTGTGCATAACGGGAGTTCAGAAAATAGACTTGCAGGTTAAATGACCATCTTCTCATGTCATGGTAGAAGTCATTCAAGTACGGATTGTCTTCCGCATCTTCAAACTGCGCCTTCCAATTATAATGCTTGGACAGCTTAGCAGTCAGTGTCGTTTTACCAGCTCCAATGTTGCCAGTGATGGCGATATGTTTAAGCTTCTTCAATCTTAGGTGTTCTTGCTTTAAATAAGGGTAGATCTTTCCCTTGCCAAAGCTTGTGTAAACATAAATAAAATTTGAACTTTCATAATCTTATACATGTAGCGAGGATAATGAGTAGCTTTGAGAATTAAGGATCATTTTAATCGAAAGATAAGCTATGTCTAAAATAGACGAGGAAACACTTTTGAAATTGGAAAGGCTTGCACGGCTTGAACTTAATTCAGACGAAAGAGCTCAGATCAGTAAAGATCTGGTGTCTATCATTGATATGTTTGATCGATTAAATGAAGTTGACACGGACGGCGTCGAGCCTCTAAGGCATATCAATACTGATGTTGTCAATCGACTGAGAGAAGACCGTATAAGAGGTGAACTAAGCCAGAATCAAGCTTTGCAAAACGTGGTTAACAAGAAAGAAGGATATATCGCAGTACCAAAATTTTTGAAGGCGAAGTCATGAGTAAGGTAATCCAGACCATAGAGTTATCTAAGACGTATATCATGGGTAGCGAGGAAGTTAAGGCTTTAAAGAGCGTCAGCATATCTATCGATAAAAATGAATACGTAGCCTTGATGGGGCCATCCGGATCTGGTAAGTCAACTTTGATGAACCTTTTGGGTTGTCTGGATACCCCGTCGTCAGGTCGATACATCTTGAATGGTGCAGATGTCAGTGACATGATAGACGATGAACTCGCCGAAATACGGAACATCGAAATAGGTTTTGTCTTTCAAACCTTCAACCTATTACCCAGATTAACCTCTCTCGAAAACGTCGCATTACCGCTCATATATAATGGGAAAAGCCGGCGTAAGCGAGAAGAAATGGCTGAAGAAGCCTTGACAAAGGTAGGCTTAGCAGATCGTATGGATCACAAGCCTAATGAGCTTTCTGGAGGTCAAAGACAACGTGTCGCTATTGCCAGAGCAATAGTTAATAATCCAGCGATTATTTTAGCCGATGAGCCAACAGGAAATCTCGACACCAAGACTTCTATTGAAATCATGGGAATCTTTGAGCGGATACATGATATGGGCAATACCATCATATTGGTAACACATGAGCCTGATATCGCAGATCACGCTTCCAGGATAATTAGATTGCGTGACGGTATAGTCGAGAGTGATCAGATCAACGAGAATGTCATTAAGGTTAATGATCCCACCCATAATTACAATCTAAAGTAATCATAACAACAATTCCTCTTATAATCCGCTTAATCAAATAGGTCCACACTTAATATTGAAAAATTGAAGATTTATACAAAGTCTGGAGATAAAGGTTCGACCTCATTAGTGAGTGGACGGCGAGTGTCAAAAGACGAGATATTACTGGAAGCATATGGGACTGTCGATGAGCTAAATTCATTTGTCGGGTTATTATCCGCAGAGGATCTCGAAACAGGGTTGTCTGATCAACTCATAATAGTCCAAAATCACCTCTTTAATATTGGATCATTACTTGCGAAAGATGGATATGAAATGGATGACTATCCAAGCATTAATGAAGAGCATGTATCACAGCTAGAATCCTGGATCGATAAGATGGATGAGAGCCTGCAACCACTTACTACATTTATCTTGCCGAGTGGATCGAGAGCAATCGCTTTGGCCCATGTCTGCAGGACAATATGCCGTAGAGCGGAGCGCAGAGTAGTGGGAAGTGACGACGATGTCATCGAAAGTAGAGATGTTCTCGTTAGATATTTAAATCGACTCTCTGATTACTTTTTTACATGTTCCAGATATATTGCACATTGTGATCAAGTCGATGAAGTATCTTGGTCTAAAAATATATAGTATCCGTTGAATACAGTAGAAGAAAAAAAGGTGAAATGGAGCCCTAAAGCTCTGATTGTTCCTGCAATTATTATTGCAAGCATCTTCCTAATTAGTCTACTTTTTCCTAAGCAAGAACAGTACAATTTTAACTGCCAACCAGGAGATACCTGGCAATATGAAAATATCGTAGCGGATAAAGATTATTTCGTTTGGAAAACTCCTGAAGAGTTAAAGGCTGAACAAGAAATTATTAAGATAGATTACAAACCATTGTTCTACCGGGTCAATGACAAAAGGGCCTTTTATAGTAGATGGAAAAACCTGTTGCAGGGTAATCGAGATCTCTTAAGCGATGCTGATTATAGCCGCCTCAATAGTTATCTGTCAGGCATCAATAACAAGGAAATCATCAAATCAGATGACCTCACACTGGATAAGAAACTTTACAATAAACTTCGTTTAACCTCAAACTCAGGTATTGATGAAATTCGATCTGAAGATTATATCACTGTAGAGTCTCTGGTCGAAGCGATGAGACCGCTAACCACAATAGTCTCCGATAATGATCTATATGACATTGTAACTGCAGAACTTAATGAATCCACTTCTAAGCAAGAGCTTCAAAAAGCACTAGAAGAAGTTATGGCTTATAAGAGAAAAATATTTGCGGGAGAAGAAATTATTCAAACAGGCAGTATCGTCGATAGTAGAGCTGATGATGCTATCAATGCGTTGATGACAGCACAACAAGAAGATAAGTATAGCCGCTATATTTTGTTTGCGGGCTTTTTCCTGCTGACCTGTCTGATCATTGGAGTCTATGTATTATATCTGTTGTTACAGTATCCGGAGACATTTGAGAGCCCTAGGAAGATTGGTTTCATCATGCTTTTGATATTGTCGATTAGTTTCCTTGTGTATTCTATAGATGGCATAGAGAATCTGAGTACCTATATGATTCCTTTCTGTATTGTGCCGATTATCATGAAGAGTTTTTTCACAGATCGACTGGCTCTTTTCACCCATATTGTTGTGGTGCTGATCGCCAGTTTTCTATCCGTGTTGGACTATGAGTTCACATTTTTGCAGATCCTCGCTGGTATCGTAGCAGTCTTGGTCATTGAAGATACCAGATCATGGAACAAGTTTTTCATATCAATATTCTCAATATTAGGAGCGTACTATGTTGGTTACTTAGGGCTAATCTTAATTGAATATCAACCTCAAGTGCCGATCGAATGGTCAATATTCAGATGGTTGACCATAAGTGGGGTGTTGACATTGTTAGCCTATCCATTTATCCCATTAATAGCTAAGCTTTTCGGATTCTTAAATCTGATTACACTGTCGGAGTTAGCAGATTTAAATCAGCCCTTGCTCAAAGAGTTATCAATAAATGCCCCTGGTACCCTGCAACATAGTATGCAGGTTGCCAATCTGGCTGAGGCGGCAGGAGATGTTGTAGGAGCAAACACTACGCTTATTAAGGTAGGTGCGCTATACCATGATATTGGCAAGTTGCATAACCCAATGATATTTATAGAAAATCAGAGCGGAATCAATCCACATGATCAGCTTAATAATTTTGAGAGCGCACGAGCTATTATTGCTCATTGTACTGAAGGAGTTAAGATGGCTCAGAAGGCAGGCTTACCCAAACCAATAATCGATATTATCAAGTCCCATCATGGAGATACTCGTGTAGAGTTCTTCTATAGAAATCAACTTAATTCAAATCCAAACCAAGAGTTTGACGAAAGTTTGTTTAGATATCCTGGACCTCGTCCTAAAACTAAAGAGGAGTCGATCCTATTGATCGCAGACAGCCTTGAAGCGGCGAGTAAGAGTCTAAAGAATCCCACGGGAAAAGACATAGATGAACTCGTTGATAAGATTGTAGATTATAAGATCAAGAATGAACAGCTCTCTGATTCTAAGTTGAGCTTCGAAGATTTACAAAAGTCTGTCGAAGTCTTTAAGTCGATGCTTCGCAATATAAACCACGTGAGGGTAGAGTATCCTGATGAAGTCAAGAAGGCAGCGCCTGATGGGCCTGTTGAAGCAAATCAAAATGTATAGAGAGCACTCTTGCAATGATCTTAGGGTCCTCATGATTATCTATGATGTAGTCTGCAACTTTCCTTTTGTCGGCACTCGGTAGTTGACTACCCATTCTCCTAAGTACTTCTTCTTCAGTGCTACCGTCTCGATGCATGACTCGGCGTATTCTTTCCTGTTTAGGTGCATCAACAACAATCAGTTTGTCCATCATCTTGTATGATCCCGTTTCTACTGACAAGGCACTCTCTTGGATGACGTAGGGATTCTCTTGCAATTGAGATTGTCCCCAATTAAAAAAGTCATTTCTGACAGCAGGATGAACTATTGAGTTCATCTTTTTAAGGAGGTCTTTATTGCTAAATATTTGACTTGACAGATGTTTCCGATTCAATGTGCCATCTTCGTGGTAAGACTCATCACCAAATAGTGCGCTAACAGCACCGATAACATCTTTATTCTCTACCATGATTTGTTTAGCCCGATAATCAGAGTAATAGACGGGTACACCCAAACTCTCAAAGATTCGCGCACAGTATGTCTTGCCAGAGGCAATGCCTCCCGTTACACCAACTATCATTCTACAGGCTTTATGGTGATTATGTCTGATTCGAATTCGTGGTCAATCTGATCTGGGGCATAGCCATGAATCTTTGCTGTTATGGCGATCATTTTTGTTTCTATCTCGGACTTTCTGCAAGAAATGATGAGCCGAGGACTTGGTTCAAATAAACTTGTCTTAATATCAATGTTTTCAGATTTGAGGGCTTCATAGAGCTGGCCCATCTTTTCGATGGGGTAGATGATTAATCGCTGCTCATTGATATATTTTGTAACTCGTGATATAGTTGACAAACTGTCTATTGACGCTGACTTATACGCTCGTATTAATCCCGTCGCTCCCAGTTTTGTGCCACCGAAATATCTGACCACCGCCACAAGGATGTCAGACAGTTGGTGACTTAAGATCTCATTATATATAGGTCTCCCGGCTGTCCCTGACGGCTCTCCATCATCATTTATTCTAAACTCTGCACCGGTGAGCCCTAAGCGATAGGCGTAGCAGATATGTCGTGATTTGGGATGGATAACTTTTATTGACTCTAGCCACTCTTTGTGCTCTTCTACCGTGCTACAAGGGTAGGCGTAACTGATAAATTTGCTGCCTTTCTCTTTGTACAATCCCTCTGTAGGCCTGTTAATCGTATCATAATGATCTATCTCCATCGAGCATGTTATAACCAAGCTTCAATATATTAGTATTTTTTTAACTTGATTACGGTAGTAGTATATTTGCAGCTTGTCATACAACCCAATGGAATCAACATTAAGTTCCTTTGATAGGATATTGAACTCTTGTCTCGAAGTCTTCTTAAAGAAAAATAAAGACTATGGGACATCTTGGCGAGTGCTCAGAGCATCGTCTCTTACTGATCAAATCTTGATTAAAGCTAGTCGCATTAGATCTATAGATGAGAAAGGAGTCCAGAAAGTAGACGATCCAATGCATCTGGAGTTTTATGGGTTGATCAATTACTCGATCATGGCTTTAATTCAGTTGTCAGAAGACAACTTAGATCAAGAATTGAATGCAGAAGAACTAAAGGTGTTGTACGAGGGGCAGATAGCTAATATCAGAAAGCTATTATCGGATAAAAATCACGACTATGGTGAGGTGTGGCGGATGATGAGGGTATCGAGTATCATTGACATCATTCTGATGAAAGTTCACCGTATCATAAGTATTGAAGAAAATGAAGGTAAAACTCTGATATCGGAGGGGATTGATGCTAATTATCACGACATCATCAACTATAGCGTCTTCGCAATAATTAAACTTGAAGAAAAGACTTAAATAGATGACTTTATTTACACTTCTGGCTTGGGTCCTGTTGTATGCTACAATTGCTACACTGATTGTCGTATTTGTATTGAAAGCGCATAAGAATGTTCTTATGAGTTTTGCACAAAATTATGTAGGCATACTGTTTCTATTTTCAGGATGGGTGAAGGCGGTAGATCCATTAGGGACAGCCTATAAAATGCAGGACTATTTTGCAGAGTTTGAAGCCACATTTGAGCCTACACTACTAGGGTTTATAGCTCCTATCTTTCCCTTGTTATCGCAGTATGTCGTTGCGTTCTCAGTTTTTATGATTGTCTTTGAGATTGCACTGGGTCTAATGTTGTTACTGGGGCATAAGCCAAAGTTTACATCGTGGGCATTTTTGATTTTAGTGCTCTTCTTTACGTTCCTAACAGGTTTTACCTATTTGACAGGCTATGTCTCGGATGGTGTGAACTTCTTTAGCTTCTCAGATTGGGGAGCTTATAAGGACACCAATATGAAGGTGACTGATTGTGGTTGCTTTGGAGATTTCATCAAGTTAAAACCCAAGACCTCTTTTCTTAAGGATGTCTTCTTGCTGATTCCTGGCTTTTACTTTCTTTTCAAGCCATCACATATGCATCAGCTATTTAGTCGAAATATCCGTAATATTTTGGTTGTACTGACTGTGGTTGGTATTACGTTTTACTGTTTTAGTAATTATGTGTGGGACATCCCAAAAAATGACTTCAGACCATTCAAGAAGGATCGGAACATATTCGCGGCTAAAAGTGCCGAGGATGAAGCCCAAGCCAATGTGCAGATCACACATTATGGCATTACTAATAAAGAAACGGGCGAATATTTGCAGTTACCATATGCGCAGTACTTAAAGGAGTTTCAGAACTATCCCAAAGAGTCATTTGAGCTCGAACAGATTAAATCTGAGCCGACTATAGAGAAGTCTAAGTTGTCAGATTTTGATATAACAGACTTGGAAGGCTATCAAATTAATGATGATATCCTGAACAATGAGAAACCTGTAGTCTTCCTTGTTGCCTATAAATTATACGGTGATGGAGTGCCTGCCACTAAGATCTTGAAAGACACCATTTATTCATATGATACGCTAAGGGTTAATGGCTTGAGTGATTTTGAGATCAATAGAAATATAGAATCAATATCTGAGCGTACAGTGAGCTACTCTGACAATGTGTGGAAGGAAGATTACGCTAAGCGATATCGTGATATTATCAAGCCATTTGTTGATGGTGCTAAGGCAGACGGTGTCGAGGTCATCATGGCCATCGGTGGAGCAAGTGAGGATCAAGTGTTAGACTTTAAAGAAGATCTGGATTTGGATATAAGATTTGGGTTGGCTGACGATATACTCCTAAAAACTATAGTCAGATCAAACCCTGGAATAGTGCTTATGGAGCAAGGGACAATTTTAAATAAATGGCACTATAAAAAATTACCTAGCTGGGATAATGTAAAAGCTAGCTATATCGACTAATAGTATCGGGTAATATTATACATTTGTTGAATATTACATTTTTTAAAGATATAAATGTTAAGTAGAAGAAGCGTACGCATAAAAGCCATGCAATTGCTCTTTGCGGTGAATAGGGATCAGGAGCTGTCATCTGATGTTGCGAAGGAGAGATTTTGGAGTTCGATTGATGATACATTTAATCTGTATCTACTCAATCTTGCGGTGATAGTAAATATCACCCGCATTGCCCAAAAAGATCTCGAAAACCGTAAGAAGAAACATCTGCCCAATGATCTGGATAAGATCTTTAAGGATAAGATCTTTAACAACAACCTGATTAAGAATCTCGATCTTAATACAGCATTGAAAAAAGCATTAGGGCCACTTGATATCGATCAACTAATCCAGAGCGATTACTACGACTCTATGTACAATGAGTTTGCTAAAACTCAAGCCTATCAAGACTATATAACTAAGGAAAGTTCTGATGATGATCATCTTCAGATACTCTTGGAGCTATATCGCTTCTGTCGACAGAATGAGATTTTCAACGAGATAATGGAAGGATATATCGGCACATGGGTTGATGACAAATCTGTGGTGGTCGGAGCTGTTAAGAAAACATTGAAGGCATTACCTCAAGAAAAAGACGATTTCTTTTTTCAATATAAATCGTCTGACGAAACGGTAAAGGACTTCGGATTTAATCTATTCAGTCGCACACTCGAAAACGATGAAGCCTTGTTAGCTCAGATCGAGCCAACCCTCAAAAACTGGGAATCAGATCGCATTGCTGTCATCGACATGATCTTAATGAAGATGGCCTTAAGTGAGATGATAGGATTTAGTACAATCCCTACCAAGGTTACCATTAATGAGTATGTTGAAATTGCTAAGAACTATAGTACAGCCAAGAGTAAAGAATTTATCAATGGTGTCTTAGACAAGATCATGAAAGAACTAGAAGAGTCTGGCAGCCTCAATAAAGTGGATCGAAAGACAGAATCTTAATGGGTTCTGCAACAGCTCATCACAAAGTTGTCATACTCGACTTTGGTTCTCAGTATACCCAACTCATAGCTAGAAGGGTACGGGAACTAAACATCTTTTGTGAAATATACCCTTACAACAAGAACATAACAGAGATATCGGATGCTAAGGCTATCATACTATCTGGA
The DNA here is from genome assembly GCA_964548935.1 of uncultured Saprospiraceae bacterium. GTDB lineage: Bacteria > Bacteroidota > Bacteroidia > Chitinophagales > Saprospiraceae > GYS-P2D. The sequence continues at coordinate 4,707 of CAZJTO010000044.1, read as the reverse complement.
AGTCCATGCTCTGTAAATCAAGATGATCGTCTTGACATAGATATTGATGACGTAACTCAGATAGCTCCTGTCCTAGGTGTGTGTTATGGAGCACAGTATATTGCTGATTACTACGGCGGCAGAGTCGCTAAATCCAAAAAGAGAGAATATGGTCGGGCAAATATCTCTACGGTAGAAGATCAACTGTGGTCTAAAATAGATAACAATTCCCAGGTATGGATGTCACATGCCGATACGATTTTAAGCTTACCAGACAACTTTGAGATCATTGCTAATACGGCGAGTATCCCAATAGCCGCTTACAGGCTACCAGGCAAGAAGAATGAAATCTACGGAATCCAGTTCCATCCTGAAGTAACGCATAGTTCTGATGGCTTAACGATACTATCTAATTTTTTAATAGATATCTGCCAAGTAGTGCCTAATTGGAGTGCGAGCTCGTATGTGGATCAGACTGTTAGCGAAATCAAGTCGAAGATAGGTAGTGATCATGTTCTTCTAGGAATATCAGGTGGAGTTGATTCTACCGTAGCAGCCTTGTTAATTAATAAGGCCATAGGAAGCCAGTTGACGTCGTTTTTTATCAACAACGGACTGCTTAGAAAGAATGAATTTGATGAAGTTTTGGACGGTTATAGGTCTCTGGGCTTAAATGTCAAAGGAATCGATGCATCTGACGAGTTCTTAACAGCTCTGAATGGAATATCAGATCCAGAACAAAAGAGAAAGATCATCGGCAAAACGTTTGTGGATGTCTTCTTGAGAGAGGCTGATAAGCTAAAGAAAATAAAATGGTTAGCTCAAGGCACTATTTATCCTGACGTCATTGAGTCAGTAAGTGTGAAGGGGCCATCCGCTACGATTAAGTCACATCACAACGTAGGTGGCTTGCCAGATTATCTCAACTTATCTTTATTGGAACCATTACGGATGCTATTTAAAGATGAGGTGAGGAGAGTAGGGCGAACTCTTGGATTACCTGACGAATTTGTCCAGCGCCATCCTTTCCCTGGACCAGGATTAGCCATTAGAGTCTTAGGCGAGTTGTCGCCCGAACGCATTAGGCTATGTCAAGAAGCCGATCACATCTATATCAATCTCTTGAAAGAGCATGGATGGTATGATAAAATATGGCAAGCTGGAGCTATACTACTTCCTGTTAAATCCGTCGGTGTAATGGGAGATGAGCGTACTTATGAGTATACTGTGGCACTCAGAGCTGTACATTCAGTGGATGGAATGACAGCAGACTGGACACATATCCCATATGAGTTATTAGCGTTAATATCCAATGAAATCATTAATTCTGTAAAAGGAATAAACCGAGTAGTCTATGATATCAGTTCAAAGCCCCCAGCGACGATTGAATGGGAATAATATTCTAGCCATTATTGTGGCTATAATATTATTTATCGGTTGTTCTTCGACTCGTAGTAGTACGGGATCGACCCCTGTGTTATTAGAGTCAAAAAAACAAGAAAATTTAGCAGAGAAGAAGCCAAACACCCTTGTCGTAGATACCATTAAATGGATCGTAACTGATGAGGCTGAAGTGCCGCCGATTAGCGCTGATTTAGCAACTGAAGAGGTACTGCCGTTTCAGGAAGAGTATAAAAATGACTACAGAGTCGCACTCATGTTACCGTTTAGATTGTCAGGACGGACCATTGACGATATGAGTGATTACAATCAGAAGTTTGCCCACTTTTATGCGGGATATAAAATGGCCATTGAAGGAGAAGACTGGATTCAGACCAATACTTATCATACCAATCGAAATGGGGACAATGTCAAAAACACATTGAGAACTATCAACTCCAATACCGATATCATAATTGGCCCATATGATAAGAATACCACGCTCCCAATCGTAGCTGAATATGGTAGAGAAAACAGAATACCAGTAATATCACCCTGGACAGCGTCAACAAGAACGACCAAGAACAATCTATTTTTTCTCCAATTAACCCCTAATCTGAGTGAATATTGGAGTGCCATATTAAAAGATGCTACTAAAAATTTTGATCGATCCAAGATCAGAATCATAACTAACCAAGATGGCAGTGATCGTGGAATGGTAAGATTTATTCAGCGATTAAATGAAGAGAAAAGCGGCCTACCTATATCTGAGCCTCTTAAAGAGTTTCCGGTATCAGTTGACTCCTTACTTTATGGAGATTCGTTGGTGTTCGAAACTGTATTTGAAGAAGAAGTAGAGGCTTTCATTCTACCACATTACAATACGAACAGTCACGATGAATTTATTTACCAGACCTTGCGTAAAATTAATGCTGAAAAGGAACATAGAAAGCCGCTTGTATATGTTATGCCCCAGGCGATCAATAGTGATAGAGTAGACCTAAACATTCTTAATAATCTGGATCTCAAGATCTGCGATTATAGATTTTATGATAAGCGAGATATAAGGTACCTAAACTTTAAGAAAGAGTACTATGAGCTTTATGGTCGACTCCCTAATGATGACGCTTATTACGGTTATGATGTCGCCAAGTTCGTGGCTTATGGCCTTAAGAAGTATGGCAAATACTTCCACTACTACATCAAGGAGGAAAAAGTACCACTAGGTCAAATGAGTATCTCGGTATCGCCATACAATAATGACGATGACGAACTGCTATATTTGATGAATGACCATTTAGATATTTTTGAGTTTGATGAGGGTTACTATCAACTCAAAAGTGTCGATTAATAGATGTCTATAACAATCTTAGAACGGCGTAAGGCCCGTATGAGAGAGGTCATCAGTAATCGACAGTATGACCTAACGGTAATACTCGAAAATGTCCACGATCCCCATAATATTGGAGCTGTACTGAGATCTTGTGATTCGGTAGGGATCCATGAAATATATGTGCTTTATACGGATAAGCGGCTCAGCAAGGAAGGGTTGGAGGTTGGAGTGACGAGTTCCTCAGGATCCAATCAATGGATCAAAGTGCATTTCTACAAAGACGTCGCACAATGTTTTGCAGATGTCAAGCAGAAGTATGACAAGATCTATGGAACAGCTATTGGACCCAAGTCCAAAAGCTTATACAACATTAACCTTTCAGAATCTTGTGCACTGCTGTTTGGAAACGAACACGTGGGCATTACTCCTGAGGCGATGACTTATGTTGATCAGAATTTTTTGATTCCGCAATATGGCTTTGTCAAGAGTTTAAATATCTCAGTTGCATGTGCCGTAAGTCTATATGAAGTACTCAGGCAGCGTGAACTGAGTAATCGGTATGACCGCTCATTTGGCGATCACGAAAAAGATGAATCCCTACTGGAGGATTTCATCAGCATTCACGAGCAGAAGAAGCTTAACAAGATTAATAACAAGAAAATATTCTGAAAGTCATTAGCTCATGCCTCCAAAGAATTTCTGCAATCTATGGCATGCCTCTCGTAAAGTATCATCACTTGCTGCATAGGATATTCTAAAGCATTCAGGGGCTCCAAAAGCAGAGCCAGCCACAATAGCAACATGTACCTCTTGCAGAATAGCTATTGCCAAGTCTGATGAATTCTCAATTTTCGTTCCGTTGTAGCTCTTACCATAGTATGAACTGCAGTTAGGAAATATGTAGAATGCGCCCTGCGGTGTGTTCACCTTAAGATCCTTGATTTTACGCAATTCACTCAGCATCATATCTCTTCTCTTTAGAAATGTGTCTCGCATTGCATATGGAGCAGTTGGCTCGCTGAGTAGAGCTGCTGCCGCAGCCTTTTGTCCAAACGCTGTTGCTCCTGAGGTTACTTGCCCTTGGATCTTGGCACAGGCTTTGGCAACGAATTGAGGTGCTGCTATATATCCCAATCTCCAGCCTGTCATGGCGTAGCCTTTAGACATGCCATTAACCACGATAGTCTGGTTAAACACATTCGCATTTTGTGCTATGGAGTTATGCTCACCATCAAATACGATATACTCGTAGATTTCATCAGACACGATTAGGAGGTCCTTATGTTCGCTTACCACATTGGCGATAGCTTGAAGTTCAGTCTTGGTATAAACCGATCCAGTTGGATTACAGGGTGATGAGAACAGTAGGAACTTAGTTTTGTCGGTTATGGCATTTTTAACCTGTTCTGCGGTGACTTTATAATCATTTTCGACTGTAGCTCCAATACACACGGGTTTGCCCCCTGCCAGCTTCACAATTTCTATGTATGACACCCAATAAGGTGTAAAGATGATGACTTCATCACCATTGTTAATAAGAGCCTGACATAGATTGGATATACTCTGCTTAGCGCCATTACTCACTACGATGTTACTGACATCATAGGTTAACTCATTATCCCTCTTTAGTTTTTCTACGATAGCTTGGCGAAACTCCACTAAACCAGGAACTGGAGTGTAGTGGGTATATCCATCATCCAATGCTTGCTTCGCCGCTTCATTTACGAACGATGGTGTATCAAAGTCTGGCTCACCTATAGATAAACTAATTACGTCTTTACCTTTGGCCTTGAGATCTCGTGCCATCTGTGACATCTTCAGAGTGGCAGATTCTTGCATGTTGAGCACGTAGTCTGAGAGTATAGATGAATTAGACATATAGTGATATAATTTAATGTGCTAAAGTAGGTATACTAAGATCATTTAATTGGTATCAGGACATAATTATTGTAATAGCTTTGAGTGATAATATATAGAGCAATGCGAGCAGAAGAAAAAGTGCAGATATATGTGAC
>CAZJTO010000043.1:1933-13988 GCA_964548935.1 uncultured Saprospiraceae bacterium | reverse complement strand
GTGTGACGCAATCGCACAACTATGCTGTTGTTCTAGGTGAAATTGAGGGCACTCGCAGACTCCCCATTGTGATAGGTGGATTTGAGGCGCAGGCTATCGCTGTGGCTATGGAGCAGATGTCTCCTAATAGGCCATTGACACATGACTTATTCAAAAATACACTTGAGCATTTTGATATTGAATTGCGTGAGGTGGTGATTAATAACCTCCTCGAAGGTGTGTTCTATGCTAAGTTGGTCTGTGAGAAGGATGGAGTAGAGTACGAGATAGATAGCAGGACCTCGGATGCCGTCGCTATGGCAGTGAGGCTTGATTGCCCAATCTATACGTATGAGTTCATCCTTGAGTCAGCAGGTGTTGAGTTAGAAGAAGGGGAGAGTAAAGACAATCCGATCTCCACTAAGATAGCAGGCTCCAAATCAGCAGGTGAGACCTATGAGCGCATGTCTGAAGATTCACTCACACAGTTGTTAGAAGATGTGTTAGCCTCAGAGGATTATGAAAAGGCGGCGAAAATCCGTGATGAGTTGCTCCGCAGAAAGTCTAAGGAATAAATGAGCTTAAGGCTGCCTCAATTTGAGGTATCATATGATCTGCCACATCCAAGTGAAATACGAACCTAATTGCTTTAGGTCCAAATTGTACACAGAGTATATCCTTCTTTTTTAGGTATTCGATTAGATAGGCAGTAATCTCCTCACTTTCAGTTTCAAATATGACAATGTTGGTTTTGACTGGTCTTACATCTGTCACGTATGGCAGTTGACTGAGGAGCGACCCAATGGATTTGGCTCTTTCGTTATCACTCTTTAATCGATCGATATGGTGATCGAGTGCGTAGCTACATGCTTTAGCTAAGTATCCGGCCTGGCGCATACCTCCGCCCATTACTTTTCTGAATCGACGAGCCTGTTTTATATCTTCTGCACTGCCGATAAGAAGCGAGCCAACCGGTGCGCCGAGGCCCTTAGACATGCATATAGAAATAGTATCGAAAATGGCTCCAATTGCCTTAGGGTCATCACCAGTTTCTACGAGCACATTAAATAGTCGAGCGCCATCCAAGTGTAGTTTTAGATGGTGCTTGTCGCAGACAGTGCGTATATCCTCCATTTCGTCTATAGTATAATAGCTGCCCCCTCCCTTGTTGCAGCTATTCTCTAATACCACAAGTCGAGTCTTAGGCAACCAGTCGAAATCCGGCTTAACAGCTTTGTCGACTTGATCGGCAGTTACTTTGCCATATTGGCCTTCGATTAGATTGATTGCGACACCTGAGTTAAATGCGTATCCCCCTGTTTCATATTGATATATGTGGCTATAGTGGTCGCAGATGACCTCATCAAGAGCTTTGGTATGTATCTTAATGGCGATCTGATTGGTCATTGTTCCAGACGGGCAGAACAATGCCGCCTTCTTGTCAAACATCGCTGCAACCCGATCCTGCAGTTCATTGATTGATGGATCTTCTCCAAATACATCATCACCCACCTCAGCTGTAAACATTTGCTCAAGCATGTCGGCTGTAGGCTTTGTCACGGTGTCGCTCATTAAGTTGATCATATCTCTTCTTAGTATTTCTTTACTCGAATTTATAATTTACTACTGTAGTCTTCATCTATCTTGCCTCTACTTCAAACATAATCATGAGAACTCTGAGAAAGGAGGAGTATAAAGTAGCCAAAATGACTAAGATCAAATTGAAAAAAGGTGAATGACCTAAGTAATCCTCCTGACTGCACTGACTACATTATAAGTGCGGATCGTATAATTTGCTCCATAAAATAAGAGCTCATCTATTTGATAGATAATTGGTTGCACCTTCACTTATATTTGCACCATGAAGTTGATACGTAATTTTTGCGTTATAGCTCACATCGATCACGGCAAAAGTACTTTGTCAGATCGTCTTCTTGAGCAGACAAAGACCATATCAGAGCGAAATATGAAGAGTCAAGCTCTTGATGATATGGATTTGGAGCGTGAGCGAGGTATAACTATTAAAAGTCATGCGATCCAGATGTATTATAAGCATACAGATGGGGAGACTTATACCTACAACTTAATTGATACTCCTGGACACGTTGATTTTTCTTATGAAGTGTCACGATCGATAGCAGCCTGTGAAGGTGCCCTTCTACTGGTTGATGCCAGTCAAGGTGTGCAAGCGCAAACCATATCTAATCTATATTTAGCTATTGAACATGATCTAGAGATCATACCAATACTGAATAAAGTTGACATGGAGAGCGCCATGGTTGAGGAGATGTCAGATCAAATCATCGATTTAATCGGGTGCGAGAAGGATGAGATTATTCTTGCCAGTGGCAAGACGGGTATAGGCATTGACGATATCCTTGCGGCTATCGTTGATAGAATACCTGCTCCTGAAGGAGATCCTGATGGTCCACTCCAAGCACTGATCTTCGATTCCATGTTCAACTCATTTAGAGGCGTTATTGCGTATTTCCGGATTATGAATGGAGTCCTTAAGAAGGGAGACAAGGTAAAATTTGTTAATACTGGTAAGGTCTACGATTCTGATGAGATCGGCATCTTACAGATGGACCAAATCCCTAAAAAGGAATTGAGAGCTGGCGATGTTGGGTATATCATAACTGGTATTAAGGAGTCCAAGGAGATTAAGGTAGGAGATACTATCACTGTCAATGATAATCCTTGTGATTCGGCCATTCAGGGTTTTGAAGAAGTGAAACCCATGGTCTTTGCAGGGATTTATCCGATAGACAATGATGATTTTGAAGACCTTAGAGATAGCCTCGAAAAATTGCAACTCAATGATGCTTCCTTAGTATTTGAACCCGAAACGTCAATAGCCTTGGGGTTTGGATTTAGATGTGGATTCTTGGGAATGTTACATCTCGAAATCATTCAAGAAAGACTATCACGTGAGTTCGACCAAGAGGTCATCACGACAGTACCCAATGTATCTTATGTTGCCTACACCAAGAGAGATAAGAGATTAGAAATTAATACTCCAGCAGATTTGCCCGAACCGACATTGCTCGATAGGGTAGAGGAGCCATATATTAAAGCGCAGATCATCACTAAGCCGGAGTACATAGGGTCGATTATGTCCTTGTGTATGGAGAAGAGAGGCATACTGCTCAATCAATCCTATTTGACGACTGAGCGTGTAGAGTTGACTTTTGAGCTACCCTTAGCGGAAATCGTATTCGATTTTTATGATAGACTGAAGTCTATCACCCGAGGATATGCTTCTTTTGATTACGCACCAATCGGTTATCGTGCTTCTGATTTAGTTAAGTTAGATATTAAGCTCAATGGAGATTCAGTTGATGCATTGTCATCTTTGGTTCACAAGACCAAGGCCGAACCATTCGGAAGACAGATATGTAAGCGACTCAAGGAACTCTTGCCACGGCAACAGTTTTTGATTGCAATACAAGCAGCCATAGGTGCGAAGATTATTGCTCGAGAAACGATCTCCGCATTGCGAAAAGATGTAACTGCGAAGTGTTATGGCGGTGATATCACGAGGAAGAGAAAACTCTTAGAAAAGCAGAAGAAGGGAAAGAAGAAGATGAGGCAAATAGGTTCAGTCCAAGTCCCACAAAAAGCCTTCCTTCAAGTCCTCAAATTAGGGGATGGCGGGTAAAACTACTCCGCCCAGGTAAAGGTGTAGTTGAGAAAAGTACTATAGGGATTGCCAGTCTTAGGATGAATATTGGCAAAGTATACATCAATCTCTACGGGATGATCGTCATCTTTCTCATTAGTATCAAAGATAAATTCAATTTTAGCCGATTCGCCCGGCTCTATAGGGTATTGAGGCCATTTAGCCTCAGTACAGACGCAAGTATTGACAATGTCAATTTCGACATCACTATCTGAAACATTAGTAAACACAAAAGTTTCTGAAACCTTATCTCCTTTAGTCACCTCTCCTAAGGCTATACTTTCACGCTCCCATTTGACGATATCAGACGCATCTTGGGCATTACTTACTAATGGCAACAACAGGAGGAATATTACGAAGTACTTCATGGATTGTCCGTTACAGTAATAAGACGCCAGAGTTTGTGATTTGGTATCCGATGTAAGGAGACTTTAATGTTATTTTAAGTCTGACATACTGATAAGCCTATGAAAATAGACTGTCTACGAAGGCTTGCTTATTAAATACTTGTAGATGCTCGATACCTTCACCCACTCCGATATACTTGATAGGAATTTTAAATTGATCCGATATTCCTATAGCTACACCACCTTTGGCCGTGCCGTCTAACTTGGTTAGCGCCAGACAGGTGACATCAGTAGCTTCCGTAAATTTAATGGCTTGCTCGATAGCATTTTGACCGGTAGTGGCGTCAAGTACTAACATGACCTCGTGAGGTGCTCCAATGGATTTTTTGTTAATTGATCCCTTGATCTTGCTGAGTTCTTTCATTAGATACAGCTTAGTATGCAGCCTTCCGGCTGTGTCAATGAGTACGATATCTGCATCTGTATTGATTGCATGTTGGACCGTTTCATAAGCAACAGCGGCAGGATCGCTATTCATACCTTTGTCATAGAAATCACATCCTACTCGCTCAGCCCATATGGCGAGCTGATCTACAGCAGCAGCTCTAAACGTATCAGCGGCTCCTAAGACCACCTTAAATCCTTGCTGAGTAAATTGATGAGCGAGTTTGCCAACGGTAGTCGTTTTGCCTGTGCCGTTGACACCTACGACGAGGATAATATGTGGATGGTTGAGTCGATCATAATCAAAGCCCTCGATATCTCGAGTGTTATTTTCTGAGAGAAGATCGGTTATGATTCCTTTGAGAATACTGTTGAGCTCGTCCGTGTTGATGTATTTATCAGCAGCAACTTTTTCCTCAAGGCGCTCGATGATTTTAACTGTGGTATCTAATCCTACATCAGATTGAATCAAGATGTGCTCCAACTCATCCAAAAACTCTACATCAACTGTAGACTTACCGGCCACTGCCTTTGTTATTTTCCCGAAGAAGTTGTCTTTTGTTTTTTGAAGTCCTTCGTTTAAATCCTCTTCTTTCTCCTTGGTAAAAAACTTATTGAAAAAACTCATATCGCCTTAATTCGTAAATCAAAAAAGGCTTTTCCTATTGCTAAGAAAAGCCTCTCTCTAATAAAATCTCTCTGTATATTATTACTTGTTGGCAGCCAGATATTCTTTGACTTTGTCTTTGTGTATCATCACCTCTTTATAAGAGTATTTTCCAGTTGCCGGATTTTTAACACTAGTTATAATTTTTATATGCTCTCTTCCTGATCCTGCGTTTGCAGCACGTTGTGCTACCCTTGCATTCTTCGATACTTTAGCCATAGTTATTTGATTTCTTTATGAACTGTATATTTCTTCAAGATAGGGTTGAACTTTTTAAGTTCCAACCTATCTGGTGTATTTTTTCTGTTTTTCTGTGTCACATAACGTGATGTGCCTGGCATACCGCTGGTCTTGTGTTCGGTACACTCAAGGATTACTTGCTGTCTATTTCCTTTAGATTTCTTAGCCATCTTTCTTTAATCTTTAAAAGTTATAGTTCAACACCTACATCAAAGCCCTTACGCTTCTGCTGCTTTAGGTATTCGTGAATACCAAGCTTATTGATGTTTCTCATCGCTGAAGTGCTCAACTTAAGTGTAACCCACTTATTCAACTCCGGAATGAAATACTTCTTAGTTTGAAGATTTGGTTCAAACCTTCTCTTGGTTTTCCTATTTGAGTGAGAGACGTGATTACCTGTAATCGGCCTCTTACCTGTTAATTGACATACTTTTGACATCTCTATTCTATTTAAACCTCTATTGAGGAATTAATACATATTGTGACTCCGGCAGGAGTCGAACCTGCAACCGCCTGATTCGTAGTCAGGTACTCTATCCAGTTGAGCTACGGAGCCGTCTTCTTCTCCTTACTTCACCTAATGATGAAATTCGGGTTTCACCGCTCAGCTTTTTGAACAGGGCTGCAAAAGTAGTCCTTTTATGATCAAGTTGAAATATTCTGGACCGAATATTCCACAGTTTTTAACTGAACAGGCGTACTAATACGGTAAGTTTAGCGAGCTATTAGCATTTGTTGGGTTGCCATTCGGTCGTTTGCGCGAATACCTACACTATAGATACCAGAGGCTAAATCTGATAATTCAATATCTACTTGACCCGTGCCCGATCCATTTGATGGGATAAAATCTGTATAAACCAGTCTTCCCAGCATATCAAACACAACGACAGTTACAGCCTTGGCTTCGTCGAGCTCATATCTTAATGTGGCAAAATTGGATTGTGGAGGGTTCGGCGTGATATCAATTACCCTAAATTCCCCAAATTCACAAATCGTAGTTGGAGGCAACAGAGTAATGATTGTATCCGTTGAACACATCTCGTTTCGCACAGCACTCACCCGTAAGTCATAGGTGCCACTTGAAAGGAAGGTAAAATCGCCGTTGGCCATTTCATTACCGAAGTTCTCGTTGCTCAGGCTGAACCTCAGACCATTTCGGATATCAACAGTATCTAATTGTATCATGACACTGCCATCTATTGCCCCATCACAAGATTCATCTGTTATAGCAACGGATTCAAATGCGATCTCACAGCAATCCCCTAATCCAGGTGTCTCTCTAAGATTATCAATAGCAAGTAGAGCATCGATACGACCTCCGGTAGTGGTGACTCCTTCTAGAGTTGGGGAGCTTACTACACTACTTAAAATTATATCTCTCACAAATAAACTAATCGACTCTGGGTCTGTAATTGATTGTTCATAAGCCTCTTCACACATGACAGAATATAACATTGATACAACACCCGCTACAAATGGTGCCGACGCTGATGCACCAGTAAAATTGGGATTCAACTCGCCATTTATCGCAGTTGTTGCGATGCCATCTCCAGGAGCACCGATGTCAATTGTTTGAGGCCCGAATCCGGCAAATTCTACTCTATTATCTTGGCGATCAGTATTAGTGACCAGTATCAGATGGTCACTTGGGCATAGTGCTGGCAGGTCTCCATCAATTTCTACATTGACGTTATCATTAGGTGCAGAGGTGATATTCAGGATGCCTTCCTGACCCAATAGTTCATAGACATCACACCATTCTGGAAAATCCTCTGGAAACCTATTAGCAGCACCACCTGAAAAATTACTTGCTACTACATATGCCCCTCGTTCGCCTGCCGTGCTATTGTACAACCGTCTTTGGTCGTACATGTATTCATAAGCTTCAATGATGATAGAAATAGGAAACCCCGCTCTCGAACCACCACTAGTCAGCATCAACTTGACATTCCAGTTCACTCCTGTTCCAAGTATGCCGTTATTTCCTGAAGCCCCTATAATTCCTGCAACAGCAGTACCGTGTAGCCTTGGGGGATGGTCATCATTGCCTTGACTGAAATTCCAACCCACATAGTCATCGACGAATCCATTATTGTCATCATCAATACCATTTTGAGGAATCTCTCCTTCATTAGTCCACACATTATTAATAAGGTCTCGATGGATTGATTCAAATCCATCATCAAAAACCGCAACGACTATATCATCGCCATTAGGAGCCGTGCCTCCAGTTGTAATATCCCATACATCTGGCATATTGATTTGATTTAGACCCCACTGAGCAGGGAAATCTGGATCGTTAGGTATAGTAGCTCTATTCTTTACGATGAAATCCTCATAGATATTGACAGCCGCATTTTTATCAAATAGTAAAGTACGAACCGTTACCCGATCCGTGGGTTTGGCGCACTCAAGCCGATAGAGATTGAGGTCTTCAAATATTGGCTTAACCACCATGCCTAAAGACTTAAGCTTACTCTTGTTGATCTCTTCAATAGATCTATCGTAATCTCTTATGACCCAGTTGTTCTGCTGAGCACTCAAGCAGTAACACCACATGATTAGACTACTGAAGAGAATTGATAGAACCCGCATGTTTATATTAGTCAATTGCATTTTCTGCATTCGATAACGATATTATCTCAGTTATAGCGTGTTATTACTCAGACACTATGACCAATTTGTCGGTATTGGCAGCAATACGTGTGATCTTCCTGATTCCTGCTGAACTCAGATCTACTACCTCTTTCCAACCATCCTTGGTCGACATATTATATATATATAGCACACCTCCCTTTCCAGCGATAAGATTGCCATCTGATAGGATGTCAAAGTCTTCTACATCATCTAACATGGGAGTAATAGTTTGCGTAAGTCCAGCATCGAGTACCCTCCTCTTCAATAGCCACGTGCTTCCGAGCTTCTGCACATATAGTAATCCACCGTTCTGATCATGGCGCATACAACGCCCTACATTATAACTGATGAATTCTTCATCCTCATCATCCATATCTAAGATTTGCAAGCTGCTCTTATCACCGACTATGAATAGCGCAACATGTCGACTTGGTAGCATACAGTAGTATCCGATATCACTTCGGCGAGGAATTAGGTTTGTTCCGTATGATGTGAGCGTGCTTGGATAGCTCCATAAGGTCTGTGGCACTTGAGGGCTATCATCGAGCTCTTGTCTGACCACAGTGATATTCCCATCCGCGTTAAGTTGAGGAGAGTACTCACTTTCTTCTGTTTTGGTAATCCGAGTCAGGCGATTAGTGCGCAGATCTATCTTATATATATCTGTGAGCCCTAAAGCATTATGATTGGAGGTGAAGTATATCTCACTTCCTGATGACCAACTGGGCTGGTTATTATAACCCGTTGGATTAAATTCCGTCAGATATTGAAGCTTGTCGATATCCCATGATGATTTTGAGAAGTCCCCTTCAAGCAAATACATCTTGGTAGCTGGAAGCTGAGCATGGAGTTCCGCTAGCTGAAAGAGAAGAAATGTGGTCAATAATAATATGATGATTCTCATGGCTTATTCGCTGACTTGAATATACGATTCCACCGAATTCCATTTAATAGACTTCCATTTTTTGTTGAGAACCATATAAAGAGTGGCTTACCAACCATATGATCATGGGGGACAAAACCCCACATTCTACTGTCTTCACTATTATGTCTATTATCTCCCATGGCCCAGTAGTAGTCCTGCTTAAAAGTATAGCTGGACGCTTTCTGCCCATTTATCATGATATCGTCTCCAGTAACGACAAGCTCATTATTCTCATATGTCCTTATGATCCGTTTATAAAATGGCAAATTGGCTTTGGTGAGTTCTACAGTCGCCCCTTTTTCTGGGATGTAGAGAGGACCATAATTATCAATGGTCCAACCACGTGTGATTCTGGGATCATGAGGAAATAATTCATTAGGTCTTGTATTTACAGGCTTTGGTGCAATACCAACCTTGGGATCAATTTGCTTCAATTGATCGATTTCATTTTGGTTCAGCACCGCAATTGTTGCACCATCAGCCCCTATGTGAAAGTCTGATGGGGACAGCCCAACCTCCATTAAGTCTCTTCTGCTGATAGTCGTGCCATTCAAGTTAGTATTATAACTATACTGCACATGTTCTGGGACCTGACCCGGACTACCATTTATATATACTTGTCGATTGATGATTTGTAGGCTATCACCTGGCGACCCGATACATCTTTTTATATAGTGATCCTTCTTATCATTTGGTCTTACGACGAAATCCTTCTTGAGTATTTTCTCTTGGAGTTCTCGATCATTCGATAGATATAGTGCCTTGCTGCGTTCAACTTGACCTACCGTATATGATCTAGACGAGGTAATATATACACTATCACCTACTGGCCAGTTGAAGACTATTGGATCGTTGCGTTTGATTGCACGCAATGCTGGCAGCCGGTAGTATGGCAAGGATGGTTTCTTGAAGTAAGACTCCGTTCCTAATTTAGGTACTCTATTATGGAGTAGCGGAACCATGGCAATTGTCTGCGGAGTCCTGATACCATAGCTTGACTTACTGACAAATAAGAAATCCCCAACAAGTAATGAACCTTCCATTGACGGTGTCGGAATAACATAAGCCTCCACAAGAAACATTCTTATAAATGCCGCTGCAAATACAGCGAATACAATTGACTCTATCCATTCGCGACCCACAGACTTAGCGTATGGGTTCTTTTGAACCAATTTCTCGTACTTCTTTTTATGACCGCTCTTCTTGGCATCTACGATTTGTTGTTGATAGGCTTTTTCTTCTTTTAGTATTGGTCCTTGATACTTTGCATCATCATTCATAGCTAATCTAAAGAATGTGATGGGACTATAGATTACGCTTAATGCCGCATCACCGAAACCGTCTCGACCAAAGCTACGTGCAGTAGCCACTGTTAATCCCGCCACGATGAAGAATGCTACGATAGGTACTAAAAACAATAACCCATACCAGCGTGACCTGCCTACTTTTTCTGAGAGTTCCATGAAATTCAGGACAGGTACTAAACCCTTCCACGCCTCGATATCCATTTTAGGGAATAACATATAGAGACTAACTGCCAGCAAAATATAAAAGACAATAAAGTAGATGAGTACGATCACTGCACTAAGATTTATTTGAGTCGCAAATATAAGAAAGGGTAGGTGTTAAGGTTTGTAGAACAGATGACTCAATACAACACTTATAGATTAAGACGTCTTATCGTGGGATGGACAGGCGACGGAATTATATGAGAAGGCTATTTTATCCGATAGTTACTGCCAACATTGCAGTACCACATTTATCGAGTTCTTGTGTTGTTTATTTCTTAACAGCCCATATTTAATCTGTAGATTACAGTCGTTGGTCGATATTTTAACCATAAGTTGAATTGTTAATCAAATCTTAAGGTTAATTATTAAAATGTAGTCTTATGGCAATATTAACTGTACAAAGTTGGTGGCATGCTCTTTCGGGAGCAGAGCAAATATATTGGGGTATAGCCTTAATAGCGTCGGCGCTCTTTGTCGTTCAGTTGTTGCTCTCTTTTGTTGGTGTCGACTCTGACTTAGATATAGATTTGGATGATGGTGATGCTGGGATAGGCATATTTAGTATCAAGGGTCTAATTTCATTTTTCATGTTTTTTGGATGGGGAGGCATTGCAGCCTTGAGTGCCGGTCTAAGGACTCCTCAAGTATTGATGGTTGCCTTTTTGATAGGATTTTTGGCGATGGTTGCTGTAGCCTATGTATTCTCTAAGTTGTTAGGGTTACAAGAATCGGGAACTGTCAACATATCTGGAGCAGTAGGGGAGAAGGCCGAAGTTTACTTAACGATCCCGGGGGATAAAGGAGGTCTGGGCAAGATTCATCTCAAGGTAGGAGGGAAGGTTATGGAGTTTGATGCGGTTACTACTGGGTATACGCTGAGTTACGGCACCGAAGTGATTGTTACAAATATTGATAGTGAAAATGTGATGTTGGTGGAAGCAGCAACATAGTTATTATAACGGATTCATCAATTTATTAAATATAGAAATATGGCATTTACATTTCTTTTCATTGGTTTAGGAGCGTTTATTCTATTGGTAGCGGCCATGCTGATTATCACTCGATATAAGCGTTGCCCATCTAATAAGATTTTAGTGATATATGGAAAGACGGGTCAGGCTCGTTCAGCACGCTGTGTTGCAGGTGGCGCTGCTTTCGTTTGGCCAGTAATACAGTCTTATGAATATCTTGACCTTTCTCCAATTTCGATTGACATTGACTTACAAGGAGCATTAAGTAAGCAGAATATAAGAGTCAATGTGCCTTCTAGATTTACAGTAGCAGTATCTAATGAGCCAGGAGTAATGATCAATGCGGCCGAGCACCTATTAGGTAAGACTATGACTGAAATTAGGGAGATAGCAAAGGACATCATTTTTGGCCAGCTAAGATTGGTTGTTGCTACTATGGACATTGAAGAGATCAATGCCGATAGAGATAAGTTTTTATCTAATGTATCTCAAAATGTTACTACAGAACTTAAGAAATTTGGTCTGAAATTGATGAACGTGAATGTTACAGATATCCAAGATGAATCAGGATATATTGAGGCATTAGGTAAGGAGGCCGCAGCCAAAGCGATTAATGATGCCAAAAAGAGCGTAGCTGAAAAAGATAGAGATG
>CAZJTO010000043.1:0-1833 GCA_964548935.1 uncultured Saprospiraceae bacterium | reverse complement strand
GCAGCCAAAGCGATTAATGATGCCAAAAAGAGCGTAGCTGAAAAAGATAGAGATGGAGCCATCGGTCAGGCAGAGGCGCATCAAGATCAGAGAGTGCGAGTGTCAGAGGCTGATGCTCAAGCTAAGATTGGTGAGGCAGCCGCCCAAGCGAATGCTGTAGATGGAGAAAATGAAGCAGCTGTAAAGATCGCCCAGTCCAATGCCGAAAGACGGCAACGTGAAGCAGAAGCCGAAAAGCTAGCCACAGCCTCTGAAAAAATTCAGAAAGCCAACGCCTTGGAAGAGTCATTCAAAGCCGAGACGGATGCCGAGTTAGCACGTGCTGCTAAAGAAAAAGCGTCTCAAGAGGCAGATATTATAGTTCAGGCAGAGATTGAAAAACGCAAAATCGAACTAGAAGCCGAGGCCGAAGCCGAAAGAATAAAGAGGATCGCCAAAGGTGAAGCTGAAGCACTATTTTTAAGGAAAAAAGCCGAGGCAGACGGACTTTATGAGATTTTAAGGAAGCAAGCAGATGGATTTAATCAGATTGTCGAAGCGACCAATGGCAACCCACGAGAGGCGGTACTAATGCTGATTGCAGATAAGCTTCCTGAGTTAGTAGAGACGCAAGTTGAAGCAATTAAAAATATTAAAATCGACAAGGTTACTGTCTGGGAAAATGGCTCAGAGTCGTCAGATGGAGGCAATTCAACCTCTAAATTTATTTCCGGATTATATAAATCAGTACCCCCATTAAACGATTTATTTAATATGGCAGGCATGGAGCTCCCGTCGTACTTGGGCAAGCAAGAAAAAGAAACCATAATTGGCGATTCCAAAAGTCAAGAAGATGAGTGAATTCACGATATTTTTATGTGACTAATGCAGTCTGTATGCGTATAAATGAAGCACGATAAAGGACGATTTTTTATATGTGTTAAATTATACTAATATAGTATTGAAAAATATTTGAACTTGGATAATTTCGCTTATCATTGTTGCAAATCGGTAAAACGACCATTTTTCAACACCCCACTTTTTGAATACAATCAAATTTTAGATTGGAATAGTAGTATTTCATCATATTCTTTACAAAACATTTAAAACCAGAGCTATGATCGCAGGACTTTACGTTCTGAACGGGCACAGTCGTGCTCGTCGACTTTTCAATTATTTAATCAGATTTTCATTTGTCTTTGCAGTTGTGCTGCTTACGACAGATATGTCAGCACAGTTAAAAGTGGGTGACAATCCAGAAGTTATTGACGATGGTTCAGTATTGGAGCTGGAGAGTACAAATCAAGGTTTCGTGATGACAAGACTGTCCACGGCACAGAGAAACTCAATTCCAACACCACTTACTGGTATGCTGATTTTCAATACCGATGAGAATTGTGTGCAGGTAAACCTGGGTCCACCAGAGAATCCATCTTGGGATTGTCTAGTGGATTTTGGTGTTCTCCAGTCATTTGGATTAGATTCAGCAACGATCATAGAGCTGGTAGGACCAGCAGGCCCTCAAGGAGCACCTGGCCCAGCAGGCCCAGCAGGCCCAGCAGGCCCTAATGGTAATGATGGATCAATAGGTCCAGCAGGTCCAGCAGGTCCAGCAGGAGCAACAGGAGCAACAGGAGCTCAAGGAGCGACAGGAGCTACAGGCGCAGCAGGTCCAGCAGGAGCGCAAGGTCCAGCAGGAGCAGATGGTGCTCAGGGACCAGCAGGTCCAACAGGAGCAACTGGTGCAAACGGTGCCCAAGGACCAGCCGGTCCAGCAGGACCAGCAGGACCAGCAGGAGCAAATGGTAATGACGGATCAATAGGACCAGCAGGGCCGCAAGGAGCAGCAGGAGC
>CAZJTO010000042.1:0-14201 GCA_964548935.1 uncultured Saprospiraceae bacterium | reverse complement strand
ATTCTCTATAATTTGGATCAATCTCCTCGTTTTCAGCAGTAAAGATCTTCTGATAGTACATGTTTATTGTGATTTAGTAAAATACTATGACAATCGCCTCCTCATTAAGGACAATTATGGCTTCCTTTCCCCTCCAACCATAGGAGGTGGCGGAGTAACCGCATCCAAATACACTTTGATTGGCACATCTAATTCTAATGCATCGTGATGATCAATGAGCAAATCCAAAAGCAAGGGGAGATTGGATAGATCATGCTGATCATAACTTATGGAAATAGAAGCATAAAAAGGAGAATCACTGACGTAAGCTGTCTTATTTGGATTGTAATAGTGTTGATAGATATAGCTAGATAACGAATCAAGAGGTTCTGGCTGAGATGCCATAATTAAATCATCCTGAATTCTAAGGACGTCTCGTAAGATGCATAATACGCCATCCATACACCTATTATGTAACCCTATGATCTTATCATCTCTATTACCCTTGATTCTAATTGCTGGGATACTATCATGACAAGCAATCTCCTCTACTCGTCGAAGCATTTCTATAAATGAGTCGAACAATTCTGGTTTAAGGATTACAGCAAGATTTTGATTGCTCTGATTGAGTTTGCCATGATAACTGATGCGGCCTTGATCGCTAGCACAACTGAAAAGCAAAAAGCCAAATAGCAATATCATTATTAGATAAACTCCCTTCATATCTTAGAGATGATGCAGATACAGAGAATGGTGTGAACAAGACTTCGGAGAGTAGAAGAGCCAACGAAGAACATAGAACTTCTCCTATACAGACAAATAAAATAGCACTATAAAACAAAGAACAAAGCACAAAACAGACAATGTGCTTAAGATCATTAATAATTTATATAGCCCTGAAGATCGTCCTCATCCAATCAATACAAAAGGAACAAATGCTTTGGTTAAATCAAACAAGTTCATTGAAAACATTGCTTTTACTAAATCTGGCGGAGGGATGTCTTTAGATTTATAGTAATCAATACAACTGTAATATCCTTTAAGGATTAAGAAAATATTACTCAATAGAAATGCACAAGCAGAAGCATCAATTATCCTTCTATCATACAGTTCTAAGAATTCCATAATGAACAATTGAAATGGATAGTTTCTTGATGGCCATATGCATGAATTATAATTGCGATAGATGTCTAGCAGGACTTATTTGTTAAGTTACTATTTTTCTAAGCTGAATCTCTATCGGATACTATAAATATCTATAAAGAAATTCCTTTTTCATTCACTGCATACAGGCATTTCTAAGCCTAAAACGCACATCCCGCAGGCAGCGGCTCCTCGTTGGCGAGGTGTCCAGCATGATCGGGAGCCAAGGTATCTGCCATAAAGCCGTTAGCAACAGTACCTCGATAGACATCAGTACCATATCCCAAATTATTCATATGAGCTCTTACGTAGACTACATCCTCTGGACCAATATTAACTCGTCCCCCACTGCGGGTAAAAGGTTGTTCTGTTACATGACTATGTGCCAAAATCCTGCGATAGATAAGTGTGCCATCCTCAGTAAATACTTCCCACCAATCTGCATACTGATCACAACCTGTATCTGGACTCGCTATCGTCACTGAAAAATCATAGTTGTTAGCATCGCCACTGACTGTGACATCTGTCACCCGGGCAGATGTGCCCATAGGAGCCTGGGTTTCGTCAACGGGATTAACATTAGAATTACTTGTTGGAAGCAGTGGTTCATTAGGACTTGAGCAGGCCATGAGCATGATTATGAATGTAGAAATGAACGTCATCATATTTGTTGTTCTTACCATTAGGTGTGATTATGCCATTGAGGCTCCAGTAGTGATCTTATCCAGTGCGCCCGCTACTTTTTGTAATACTTCATCCTTACCTGTGATGTTATGACGCCCTTTGAGATAAGCGGGATCATTGTATGATAGGCTTACCTGGCCCTCTCGCTCACTGACTAATATCTTCTGTGGCAGGTCCAAACCCGTATAATCCCCACCTAACATCAATGGCGTTCCTAATTTAGGATTGCCAAACATAATGATCCTTGTCGGGGGCAACTGCAGATCGACTTTAGCCGCATTAGCTTGGTGATCTAGCTCCATAAGAATCTTAAGATTGGGATTGTTGTCGATGATGTTCCTAAGCTTAGCGTAGGTATCTTCAAAACTTTGCGAACTCACTTTAGTAATTATTCCCGTATCGGACATCTCTATGCTTTTATATATAATGCAATATCTAAAGTAAGGATTTAATCAGAACCCGAATTCTTAAGAATTCATTCCTATAGGTCGCTTGACCACCATAGCAACACTAGATTAATCTAAATATGGTCGCTGTCAACAGACTTAAAATGAAACGCTGTTGCTGATAAACAGTGCAGACTGTCCCAATTGATTGAAGCTATACTCAAATGAAAAGAGATGCGTATTAAATAGAATGATATCCAAGCCTGGGCCATATCCTACCAAGAACCTATTGTTTAGGAAGTTAGTCTCACGATAAGTTGGCTCATTAACATATCCTGTATCCACATTAAAACTTAGATAGGCCTTGAGATTCATCTTTTTGAATTGTCTGAGCGGCATAAGCTTATCCAGATTGACGAGATTATCGATCATCTTCCATCGTACAGAAGACTTAGTCAATAGGAAGTCCGTCCCATCTACTACGAACAACTCATACCCACTGACTACATTGCCATTGTAGCCTAGCCCAGTATTGTTAGCAAATCCCACTTGGCTGCGGTTGAGGTTGGTCTTCACCTTGGCAAGGTTGGCAATGATGAATCGATCCTTGATGTTAAAGTAGTATTCACCCCTCAACTCTATATTGAAGTTGTCATACTCGTTAAATATGCCCAACCCTTCTTTCTTAATGTTAATACCAAACTGGTATCCTCCCTCTGGGTAGAATACGTAGCGACGTCTATCAAAGCTAAAGTCATACTCTGCATGAAAGAAACGTAACGCAGATTCACCATTTAAAAAATACTCCGTGTTCAATTCCTGCGCAACAAAATCGTCTATGCTATTGCGATGATATTCTAACTTAAATAAGTGATTGCCATACAACTTAGGCCGATAGGTTAGCCAAGAGGATGCTCTGAATCGCTGCAGCACTACTCGATCATCATCTCCACTGAAGAACTCCGTCTTGTTACCGATGGTCTCAAATCCGATCTCTCGATTTTCTGTATATACGACTGCAGCTCCAATACCCAATGTCTTTGCCTTGTTGAGATATGGAAATCTATACTCTAAATCGTACTTGCGAGTATAGCCAAACTGAGTGATCAACTTGAGTTGGTCTCTATGACCCGAGACATTGATCCAATTAATCCGCCCCCCTATGTTGACTCGATCAAGAGATTTGTTTTGTTCATTCCACCACACGTTAAAGTTGCGGTCAGCAAGCTCAAATATAAAATTGGGATAGAGGAACCAGTTCTCTTGAAGTACTATAAAGACATCGACGCTGCCAGGCTCATCAGATGGGACAACTTCCAGAGCGACGTGCGTGAACAAGCCGGTACTCAATATCCGCTTCTCGTTTTCATGCCATAGCGCCTCGGCATCAACGGATGAAATAACATCCCCAGGTTCAAATTCTAATTCTCTAAAGACTACATAGTCCTTAGTCCTTTTATTACCCTCGAGAATGATCTGATCTATTGTGAGAGCGTCCTTATTATTCTGTGCATGAGCAGTAAGAGATAGTAGGGCTACAAGAACCCCAATAGCGGTTATTCGTATGCTATGCATGCCGGTAAAAGTGTGCATACTACTGAAACCTGATAGCCTGCCGGTTAAATCCCGTAAGTCAGATATTGACAAAACTTTAAGAGATAGTTCCATACCTTAACGTAAGTATACATCAGATATTCCTTACATATAACTGTGGTGGCGACAGTTTAGTGTAATCATGGCTCCACCCTATATACCCCATTGCCCCAACTGCCTACGAGCAATGACTGCTCGTGTGTGAGCATATGTGCGATACCAGCATGATCAACCTGTTCAACTTTAGACCATGTCCCATTCTGAAGTTTATGTACGCCGTCTTGCCAGCTGCCTACATAGACGATTTTATGGTCCGCATGATTGATCAAGTTGACTTGATTGATACCGATCTGCGGTACATCGAGTAGTTCAATCCATGTCACACCCTGATCTCTCGATAGATGTAAGGCGCTCTCACTATCTCCTCGCTTACTCGTGGCTACGTAGATATCTCCATTATCAGAGATCTTCATATCCCAGGCCACCTTACCCTCAGCCTTCAATATCTGAGTCCAGCTCTCTCCGCCATCTGTTGATCGCCATACACCACTCCCAAAGGTCTGAGCATAGACTGTATGATCATCCGATGGATCGATTTCAATCGACCATGCAAATGCAAAGCTGCTATCGATGATGGCAGGTGCAATTCGGTGCCAAGTAGTGCCTGCGTCAAGACTCTTGATTACGCCAAATGTTGACGTTGACGCATAAATGAGCGACGGATTTTGTATTCCGGTACGGATTGATCTGACATCTGAAGACGGAAATGTATGATCCTTGCGCCAGCTGAGACCATCATCATCGCTTCTGAACAAGCCATTTTTCCAAGTGCCCGCCCATAGTATGGGCTCAGATAGATTAGACTGGGCTACCGCTTGTATATCCGCTACATATGGATCTATAGGATTGCCATTATTAAGGACGTGCCAAGTGATCCCAGCGTCCGTGCTTTTATAAACCAATCCTGTTCCAAATGACGCCCCTTTTAACCCGGCATAGTACGTGTCAGTAGCAGTTGAGGATTGTTCAAAAGCTCGGATGATCTTTCCTTTCAAGCCGTACTTGATCGTATCGACTTGAGCAATGCTAAGTTGATAGCATAGCAGTGCGAGGAGTAAAGTGATGTATCGTAGCATATATCTATTTAGGATTAGAATGATACCATTCTAATGAAAATGTTACTGTGATGGTTCCTCTCAGGGTATCAATCATATCATTTAGCTATCCGCCTTCATCATGATTTCTTCTAACTCATGATGTATGGCCTGCGCTTCCTCTTCGAGATCCAAGGCTTCAAGTGCGGTCATCTTGCCCTTAAGGGACCGAGACCTCTTGGGCATTCGCTCCAGACAGTGATCAAACTGCTCTAAGGCTTCTCTATATTTCCCTTGGGCGATAAGCCACTCGCCATACTGCTCAAATGAAGGCTGAGTAATCCGAGGGGGTCCCGCAGGAAAGTCTGTATTGTATTCCATCTCGATGGCACGCTGCATATGAGCTTCAAATAGCTCTGCACGGTCATTGAGCGAAGCCTTCATCGCCTGTATCTGGTTGATCACAACGTCTGTAGACATGATGGAGTTTTCGGTAGGCGCATACCTACTAGTTCCAGCAGCGCAGAGTGCGATGCCATCTCCTGACACCTGCTGTGCCGCTATTTCTCGCTGACCCATCAGCCAGTTAGCTTCATCATCGAGTACACTGATATCTCCATCATCATAGGCGAGCTGCGCTCTGAGAAAGCTTCGCATCGACTTAGCGGTTATACCAATATCGCTGACCTTGACATCTGTGTCTATCGCGATTGTTTCAGAGATACTCCCCTGCTCTGCCAATTGTCGGCTCTGCATCCCGACGAGATATCCTCGAGCCCCCTTAGTTGGATCATTAGGAACATAATCAAGCATATCGACCAGGAGTTGCTCAGCCTCAACATATCTGCCTTGCTGTAGTAATCCGTAGTGCAGCCAAGCATAGGCGTGATATCCACGATCACCATCTTTGAGATCTTTATCCATCATGCGCTTCACACTGGCATCGTATGACACTTGATTGGAGTTGACGACGCCATCCCAATCTCCCATAGCCAGATATATATGTGATGGCATATGTAAGGCATGCGAGGCGTCAGCAGCGACCTGAGCATAGGCATCCGCAGCGTCTTTGGCATCGGCAGCAGAAGTAGGCCCATCTAAGGCATGGATCTTATAATGTAGGGCACCAGGGTGCAATGGGTTAACGGCAATCACCTGATCAGCGATACTAGCAGCCAATCTCAGATCATCGCTACCGTTACCATACTCTTCTGTAGACCAGATCAGCGACAAGGCATAGAATACCGCAATCTCCTGATGATCGGGGTATTGTTGATGTAGTGTAGCCATATGTTGACTAAGCATCTTATTACGATCATCAAACTCTCCCTCACCATACATGATTTCTAAGCCTTCCCAAAAGGATTTTTCTATAGGATCATTAATAGCAGCCAGGCGTTCTTCTTTTGTGGCACCAAGGCGCTCCATAATCTCTTTCCCTTTTTCGGTATTCTGCAATCTCCAGAGCGCTTTATAATGGCACATCGCCTCGCCCCAATGCGTCATTACTTCTGTACTATCTGCAGCAGTCGCTGCTTCAAATGCAGTTAGCGCATCATCATACTCAAAGTTGTGCATAAGTAGCAATCCCTCTTCAAACGATGCTACAGTTGCCTCATTGAGGTTGAAGCCATGTTGCAATACGCCTAAAGTAGATTCTCCAGTAGCTTGGTCTATGACTACTGCTTGTTTGGGGGTGCAACTGAGTAGCAGTGCAATTAGAATGAGTGTAAGGATGAGCGAATACTTCATAAGGCAATGATATGTATTGGTAAAGTAAGGAATTATGATAAATCACGCATATTGATGCTATGAGCTTTTGTCCTACCTGTCATATAGCGATTGATAGATAGGCTGTGTGGGCACTATACCATGAGAATTTAATCAGCTGACCTTTTCTATTTTACGTGCCGGCCACATAAGCTCATATGTGTCCTTCACGGTTCTAATAAATAAGCATTTGCTTGAGTACGTCCTTTATTGTAAGATTCGTTTTAATCGTTGTTTTACCAATAGATTTAATAACTCTCTTTTTATCAACGGTTCTAATTTGGTCAAGGACAATCATTCCGCTGACATTCTTTGAGGCAAGCTTAACTCTCGTGGGGTATTTCTTTTTATTACTTGTAATTGGGGCTATAATTATAGTACTCAATGAGTCATTCATTTCATTGGGTGAAATTATTATGCAAGGTCTTGTTTTCTTAATCTCACTTCCAATAGTGGGATCAAGATTTACAAGAACCAGTTCGTATTGGTTCATAACTCTTCGTCCTCAAAAAAATCAGGAATCCGATCTTCCTCATTAGGGTCATTCTTTAATGCAGATAATTTACTCTTCCAATTCTCACGAACCCGCTTTGATGGTCTCAATTCGATATAGCCTTCTTTAAGGCTTAATTCAACAGATTCTTCGATCTGGTACTCGTCTATAATAGCCTTTGGAATCCGTAGCCCACGTGAATTACCCACTTTTATGATGTTTAACTGCATAGTTATTACATTGTATCTACAACAATAAGTTATTTATAACTAGATATCAAGTCTGTCAATAAGTAGCTACACAATAGCTATATGAGTTTTGCAACTACATAACAATATCTAAAGCTCGGCGTACAGTTGGGTAATCTTATAGCTGCGAGGCAAGACTCATTTGACAAGAGGTCAATAGACTCAGTATAGACAAGAAGAACAGGCGATAATAATCAATATCCATTCGTCGGCACAGACAACGAATAACAACCTTAGTTTTTGCTCTGAAGCAGAAGCCTAGCCATACGCTACTTACAATGTTTCATATGGCTGAATCAGTATGTCAGCTGGTATTGACAAAGCCTTACTGATCTTGCGAATGATGTTTATACTCATTGGCCTCTTTCGAGATAGAATTTCAGACGCTCTACTCTTTAAGCCGATAACACCCGCTAAGTCCTTCTGGGTCATTTCCATTTGCTCCATTTTGAATTTTATAGCCTCAATTGGATCAGGATCTGGGAAATCACCAACTTTCTCATCTTCGTATCTCTGAATTAACATAACAAGAATCTCAAGCTCATCTTGCTCTTTTGATCCTTTTTGGGCATGAAATATTTTATCCAAGCGGTTAAGCGCCATTTGATAACCTTCTTCAGTTTTTATCAATCTTAATTGCATTATATCTCTTTAGCGTTAATCAAATCGTACTCAGCATGTGTCCCTATGAATCTTATCCAAACTAACTGATTCTCAAATGATACCTTGACAATCAATCTGTAGCTATTCCCCTTTATCTTAAACACAATTCGGTCATTACCAACAATTTTACATGTCCCAAATTGTTGTTTAACCTCGTTGAAGTTTTGCCAGATTGCTTTATTAGCAACTTTATACCAACTTAACAAAGGTTGTTCGGTGTCTCTATGAGCTATCCAATAATCTCTCAATGTTGATTTGGCGATTATCCTCATGAGTTCCAAATTTAGGAACTTTTTTAAATTATTCCAATTTCGGGAACTGAGTCTGATAAAGTAGAGCAACGTGTTGAGTCGAATATATTCATTGATTAAGTCATTTCACCACTCTATGAAGTTTGCAACTTCATAGCAGGTCGATCAATAAGTCCTCATATAAAATAATTTTGATGTGTGATTAAACCTTTTTCTGTTATAGTCGTCTAATCACTATAACACAACTACACTGCGTATGCGTATCGTTTTATTTAGTCTCTTACTATCATTCATAACAGTCCCTGTCATAGCCCAAAACAACAGTGGTGAAATCGTCTATCTCGACAAAATCAACATCCACAAGAATCTCCCACCTGAGATGGAAGCGATGAAAGATCGCATCCCAGAGTTCAGAGAATCTAAGAAATTGCTCTACTTTAATTCTGAGGAAGCACTCTATTTCAACAAGCCAAAAGATGAAGCGGAGAAAGCGGAGCAGCAAGAATTTCGAGGTGAAGGACGGCGACGTCGTGGTGGCCGATTTGGTGGTGGCAACAATGACAATAAGTACTACACCAATTTTGCGGAAGGAAACTCTCTGGATTCCCGCAATTTCTTCGGTAAAGACTTCCTAATTGAGGGATCTCGAGAATCTCTTAAATGGAAGATCACTGGTGAGCAAAAGCAAGTGGGCTCATACCTCTGTCAGAAAGCAACTTTTCAAGATACGAGTCAAAGTATCGAAGTCTGGTTTACACCTATGATACCTGTTTCATCCGGGCCGGACGATTTCTTTGGCTTACCCGGCATGATCCTTCATATGGATTTTGATTCGGGTACACGTCAGATCACGGCTACCGACATCTCACTGAAAGCGCTAGCAGAAGGCCAGATCACCCGACCAACCAAGGGCAAGAAGGTCTCTAAAGACCAGTTTACCGAAATCAGAGATGAGAAGATTAAAGAAATGGAGGAAGAATTTGGTGGCAGACCTGGTGGAGGTCGAGGTAGGTTCTTTAGACCTGGCGGATAATGCCGATCTAATACTAACTACCATTACTCGTCTCCCATATTAACCGTACTACCATGAAAAAGCTATATATCCTATTACTACTATTACCAATTGCTGCTATTGGACTGAGTCAGTCCAATTACGATCTCGAAGGCACTATCGTCGGCACCGATGAAGAACCCCTCCTCAGTGCAACGGTAGTGCTACTAGCCCAGTCAGACTCAACCTTAGTGAGTTTTGGATTAACAGATGCTAAGGGACGGTATAAGATCATGGACGTCAAGCAGGGCGCATACATCTTGCAGGTCACCTATCTTGGGTATGCCCAGTATAACCAACAATTTAGCGTTGAAGATGGCTTTAATCCAGTGATGGGCGACATCCAATTGGAGTCAGCGCAGTATGCTTTGGAGGAAGTCGAAATCACCGCCGAGCACGTCCCTATCGTGGTTAAGAAAGATACCTTGGAATACAATGCCGCCGCCTTTCAGACTCAACCCAATGAGGTAGTCGAAGACCTCCTGCGCAAACTGCCTGGTGTCGAAGTCGATACGGATGGTACGATCACAGCGCAAGGAGAGGAAGTTCAATCCGTGACTGTCGATGGAAAAGAATTCTTTGGTAATGACCCAACTATCGCCACCAAAAACCTACCAGCTGATGCTATAGAAAAGGTTCAGATATTTGATCGCAGATCCGATGCTGCGGAGTTTTCGGGGCTTGATGATGGACAACGTGAGAAGTCAATCAATCTGGAACTTAAAGCAGATCGCCGTCAAGGCCAGTTTGGCACTTTAGAGGCTGGATATGGTAATGACGAGCGGTATAAAGGGCGTTTGTCATTAAACAGATTTTCGACACGCACACAGATTTCTGCAATCGGTAATTTCAATAACATCAATGAGCAAGGATTTTCTTCTGCGGACTATGTCAGCTTCCTGCAAGGGATAGGATTCCGCAATCGAGGCAATGGATTGGCAGTCAATAATGGACTTAGCAATGGTTTTGTTACGACTAATGCTGGAGGCCTCAATATCAACCATGATTTCTCCGAGGATGTAGAGTTTACATTTAGCTACTTCCTCAATGATATCGACAATGAAATTAGGAGTGAAACCATTCGTGAAACCTTTGGTGAAAACCTCAGCTTCATCGATGATGAGAATGGCGAGGAGAAAAATGGCTCTACTAATCATAGGATCAATACAGAACTCGAGATAGATATAGACTCCTCGCAAGATCTAACCCTGCGCTCCAATCTCGTGATTAATGATGGCTCAGCGATATTTGAAGGTCGGTCACAGCGGTTTAGCGACGACGAACAATTGCAAAACAGTAGTCAACAGAATTACCTCAGTGATGGCACGAGTTTAGATATATCTGGTAGCGCTATTTATAGAAAGAAGTTTGGCAAAGTGAAAAAGAGAATATTGACTCTGCAAGGTAGTATCAATGATCAGAGCAACGATAGTGATGGTGATTTGATTTCTGATAATTCATTTTTTGATGGCGGCATTGAATCCTTTGTTGACAATTTGGTGCAACAGCAGACCCAGTCAGACGATGGCATCAGTTATCGCTTACAGGCGTCATTCGTCGAGCCGTTAAGCAAGAACACTTTTTTAGAATTGCGATACGCTCGTCAAAATTTTAACAATGATATCAGCAGAATAGTAGAAGATCTTGTTGCTGGCACACCGATCTTTAATGAAGATCTGAGCAATCTCTATGATCGCGACTATGAATACGATCGTGCATCGCTTACTTGGCATCTAAACACAGAAAAAACCAGCCTTAGCCTCGAAGGGGCGTTCCAGTACTCTGTGCTACAGGGCGATATCCTATCAGAAGATCTTGCCGTTGTAAGCACTATCGAAAACAACGTGTTTAGATTTCTCCCGAGGTTAAACCTCAGACATGAACTGGGTCAAGCTCATAATTTTAATGTGCGATATTCCACCAGTGTCAATGAGCCATCGATTCAGCAGCTCCAACCGGTGCCAGACAACTCTGACCCGATTAATGTATTTGCCGGCAATCCAGACTTAATACCAGAATACAACCATACGTTGCGGCTTAATTATGTGAATTTTGATCAGTTTTCTTTTAGATCATTTTTCGCATTTATCAATGCGAGATATACCCGAAACAATATCACCAATCAGACGATTATCGACGAGAACTTCACACAGTTTACTCAACCTGTCAATGTCGATTACGACTTTAATATCTCTGGAAACCTAAACTTTAGCACTCCGCTCAAACTCTTTAGAACCAGGCTTAATATCGGATCTCGCTTGAGCTACAATAATAGTCTTGTATTCATCAATGCGGTCGAAAATGTCCGTAATCGATGGACTCCAAGTCTTAATGCACGCATCGAAAATCGCAGCAAAAAGAAAATCGACTGGGAGGTCGGCGGCAGGATATCCTACAATGTGACCAATTATAACTTGAGTGACCGAAGTCAGTCATTCTCTAATCAGAGTGCATTTACTGATATCACCTATAATGTCAAGCAATCATTTGCGATCAATACTGGCCTCGATGTGAATTTCTACTCTGAGGAGCAGTTTGGCGAAGCGACGACTGTCCCGGTTTGGAAGGCGAGCCTATCCAAGTATTTCTTGAAAAATCAAAAGTTGGAGCTCAAATTATCCGTATTTGACATCTTGAATCAGAATGTGGGCATCTCCCGATCCAATGGATTGAATTCTATTGAGAATAGTGAAATCATCTCCTTAGGTCGATATGGCCTGTTGTCGGTGATTTATTCCATCCGGGCCGCTGGGCAGCAAGGTGGTGGTGGAGCAAGAGGTGGTCGTGGAGCTGGTAGAGGATTCAGATAATGCATTTGTAGTTTGGAGTCGGCAATCTACGGAATTCAAACACCCTAGACTGTGCAAATATTTTACGGTTTTGTCTGTCGACAAAATTTCATTCTATTAAAATTATTCTCTCCCTCAGAAAATCACTCTATATTCATCGCTCGAACAGTTAAGTCTTAAAATACAGCTTATGGCACAAGAGCATAACCCAGGGATGTTTTCAAATATAAAGGGTGATTTATTCGGCGGACTTACAGCCGGAATCGTTGCTCTTCCCTTGGCATTAGCGTTTGGATTGAGCTCTGGATTAGGTCCAGATGCAGGATTATATGGCGCAATATTTATTGCATTTTTTGCAGCCTTATTTGGTGGTACTAACACTCAAATTTCAGGACCTACAGCGCCAATGACGGCGGTGAGTATGGTCATCATAGCAGGAATCGTACAAGCTAATAACGGTAATATACAAGAGGCCATACCAGCCATATTAACGGTATTCTTACTTGCTGGAATCATCTTAGTAGGACTGGGCGTGCTCGGTGTTGGGCGCTACATAAAGTACATCCCCTACCCTGTCGTTTCGGGGTTCATGACCGCCATTGGTGTGATTATCCTTATCACTCAGATCCTTCCATTCTTAGGATATTATCCTAAAGAGGACGCCACGTTGGTCAATCAATTTAAACCACAAGCAGAGGAAATCCTCTTTGATAAGATCCTGAAGGAAGAAGCTGGAGAGGGCATTTTGGTACTTGAAGATTTTCAAGAAACGCTTAAGAGAACCTCAAAAGTGACAGAGACAGAAATATATATGGAGGCACAGACTCTAGCGGCAGATCATGCCTCAGGTGTCGTAGGTGCCCTACGTGTATTGGGCAGTGCATTGCAGAATATTAATTATATCGAACTCATCCTGGCCTTATTGACGATCGTCATCATCTATGGATTTAAACGGATCACTACCGCCGTGCCGAGCACCTTGGTAGCGCTACTGATCGTCTCCGTAGGTGCCTTTATATTGCAGAGTAATGGCGTACTCAATTATCGTCCCATACCGACGATACCAAGTGGCTTCCCCAAGCTGAGGTACGAGATATTCACCAGCTTCAGCTTTTCGCAAGTATCACCGTATATCTTCACGGCCTTCTCCTTGGCGATGTTGGGAGCGATAGATTCATTATTGACCTCACTTGTGGCTGACAACATGACCAAGACTAAACACAATCCTAACAAGGAGTTAGTGGGACAAGGTATCGGAAACAGTATTGCCGCGATATTCGGAGGAATCCCAGGTGCAGGTGCTACGATCAGGACAGTAGTCAACATTCAGTCTGGTGGTAAGACTCGCCTATCGGGTATGGTCGCTGGGGTATTATTACTCTTCATACTCATCGCACTGGGTCCATTTGCCTCACAAATTCCTGCCGCTGTGTTGGCTGGTATATTGATCACTGTAGGAATCGGTGTGATGGATTATAAGGGCTTGGGCGCACTGAAGAACATGCCACGAGAAGAAATCGTTGTGATGGCAGTAGTACTCGTCCTATCGGTATTCTGGAATCTTGTATATGCAGTGGGAATCGGATTGGTGATCGCTTCATTGATCTTTATGAAGAAGATGTCTGATATCACAGCACAAGAGTCCGAGATCAAAAAATTAAAAGACCATACAGAGGATAAAGAGCTCTGGCAAGATGAATTGGTGCTCTCTGATCGATTTAAAGAAGAGGTATATCTCAAACACCTGAATGGACCGCTATTCTTTGGATTTACCAATGACTTTCAAGATTTGATGACACAGATACCGGCTACGGCATCACATGTGGTCATCAGAATGAACAGGGTCCCATACGTAGATCAATCAGGTATATTCACGATGGAGGATGTGTTAATCGATCTCGAAAATAAGGACGTCACTCCCCTATTCGTAGGACTACAGGACCAGCCGAGATTCTTATTGGAGCAGTTCCGCATCATCCCTAACTTGGTACCAGAAAACAACGTATTCGCTGACTTCAATGAGTGTGCTAAATGGATTGAGTCCAATGTAGAAGATG
>CAZJTO010000041.1:0-14273 GCA_964548935.1 uncultured Saprospiraceae bacterium | reverse complement strand
ACGGATGTCAGGACAGTGTACAGGCTATAGTGAATGAAGATCTGAATCTGCCTGTTGTCACTGTCGATCCGGCTGCTTCGATCACTTGCGCCAGTCAAGGTCAAGTACAATTAGGAGCAACAACCGACGGAAATATAATAGAATGGACAGGCCCTGATGGCTTCACATCAACAGACTTATCGCCATTTGTTACTGTTGCTGGTACTTATACGGTAATAGTAGTAGCGGACAATGGATGTGAAGATATGGCCACCATAGATGTAGCTATTGATACAGATCCTGTAATGGTAGAAGCCGTTGATCAGGTGATTGAATGTATATCTTTAGTAGCAACACTTGAAGCCAATACATCAGGTACCATCATTGAATGGACCGGGCCTAACAACTTTAGTTCGACGGATCCCAATCCTCAAGTTTCTGAACCAGGAGATTATACCGTATTGGTTATTGGAGATAATGGTTGTGAATCTAGTGCTGTAGCAACAGTTTCTGATGCCCCTGAAGGACCAGAGATAAGCAATGTGAATCTTGAATCTATGTGTGGTACTAATGAAGGTACCCTTATGGTGATTTCTGATGGGTCAGTAGTGGAGTGGATCGGACCGAATTTCGTGTCCAATGAAGTTAGTCCAACAGTAACTGAGGAAGGCGAGTATACCGTGACCGTTATCAACGCAGATGGATGTCCCAGCACAGCATCTATAATGGTCAGTTTTGACAGTACTCTGCCACAGTTAGCGGTAAGCGATGATGTGTTAAATTGTAACAATGATAGCACCCTGATGCTAACGGCTATGACCGATGCAGGGACTATATCTTGGAGAGGACCTGGAGGTTTTAGATCCGATGAATTAAATCCGATAGTTGATTTTCCTGGTACATATATCATTACTGTCACCTCGGACACTGGTTGTGAAGTGACTGATTCGGTTATGATTGACGAAGACTTTGTTTCACCTCAAGTGGGTGTTAGAAATGAAGTATTGAGCTGTAGCAATGACTCGACAACAAGATTACAATTCACAGCTAACGAAGGTATGTTCCTTGGATGGACAGGACCAGGTGGATTCTCATCTAATGAAGAGAATCCTGTGATTACTGTTCCTGGAGTGTATATCGTTTCCGTGCAAGGAGATAATGGATGTATCAATGAGACGCCAGCTAACATAATGGCTGCCTCTGAGCAAGCCACAGCAATTGCTGAGGTAACAGGCATGCTCACCTGTGACGTGTCAGAAGTTAGAATTTCAGCAACAAGCGATGGAAGTATAGTTAACTGGACAGGTCCAGACGGAAATGTAATTAATGATATTGCACCATTAGTATCTGTGCCTGGCACCTATACAGTGATGGTTGAATCAAGCACTAATTGTCCAGGTTTTGCATCTGTAGAAGTAATAGAAGATATCAATCCACCTAATATTATGGGTGAAGATGTTACGATCGGCTGTATGAATAGTACTGTGCAGTTATCAGTAACGACTGATGGTGACATCAGAGGATGGAGAGATCCCAACGGAGTTTCTATTGTCGAGGACAGTCCTGTTGTTGATATACCAGGAACCTATCAGGTCGAAGTAGAAGGCGATAATGGATGTATAGGGACATTTGACGTGGAGGTCATACCTGATGGAGATGGACCAGAATTAACCGCATCTATTGTTGGTGAATTAGATTGTGGTTCCACACAAGCGCAATTATTAGCGGTATCTGACGTAACTGATATTTCGTGGACAGGACCTAATGGGTTTACAAGTACAGAAACAGATCCAATCGTATTCGAACCAGGAGATTATACAGTGACAGCCATTGGCAGCAATGGATGTCCAAGTACAGAAACATTAAGCATCAACTTTTCAGGAATAGACGTCCAAGTCGGACAAATTAATGGATCATGCGAAGGTGTGGCAAATGGTATGTTTGTATTACAGAACGTTTCAGGCGCCGCACCGCCTTTTACCGTAAGCGGTGTTAGTGGTGATCCAGTAGAAGTAGAATCGTTTCCATTTACTTTTGAGACATTGCTTCCAGGAGATTACAACGTGCAAGTCTTGGGATCAGATGGATGTATGACCATCGTCGATGTGACCGTACCTGAGATACCAGCAGGAACTCTCAGTATAGAGGTAACTACGATTGACTTAGGTGCAGGAGAATTTGACTTAGATCTGAATTTCGATGGAGTAATAGCTGATATATTATGGGCATCTAATCCCGCATTAAGTTGTACGGATTGTCCAGGCCCAATGGTTACGATTACGGAGAATAGCGTATTCACCGTTACGATTACAGATGATCAAGGCTGTATGGCAGATGCACAAGTGTCGCTATCTTTAAATCCAGAATCTATAGTGAATAGCATCTATATTCCTAATGTGATGACTACGAGGAGTGTGAGCGGAAACAATAGGTTCTACCCGCAGGGCAATTTTGGACAGACAAGTAGATTCAGCATGCAGATATTTGACCGTTGGGGCAACGAAGTGTTTGAATCTTTGGATGAACTTGTAAATGACCCTACTTCTGGATGGGATGGCTCATTCAATGGAAGCCAAGCGAACTCAGGGGTATATGTCTATATCATTGAGATCACTAATGAGCAAGGATCTACAGAGATCTTTCACGGAGATATTACTTTAATAAAATAAGGTTGTCACAAACAACTAGCTAAAATCATATGTTATGGGAGCATGCTAAAAATAGCATTTGCTCCCATTTACATTTATGACCTTCCCGATGGTCATAGATTCCCAATGATTAAATATCAGTTGATTCCAGAGCAGTTGTTGCATGAGGGAGCAATCACAGAAGCTAATTTCTTTGAGCCCTCATTTTTATCTGATTCGAGTCTACTCAGGACCCACACTCAAGATTATATCAAGAGTCTTTACAACTTACCCTTGGAGCGCAGAGCAGAACGAGACATAGGTTTTCCTGTCAAGCCAGACTTGATACGCCGTGGCCGTCATATTGCACAAGGCACATTTGAATGTGCAATATATGCCATGGAGCATGGCGTAGCATTGAATGTAGCGGGAGGAACACACCATGCATTTGCCGACAAGGGCGAAGGATTCTGTGTGTTTAATGACTTTGCCATTACGGCCAATGAACTATTGACCCAACAGTTGGTCAATCAGATCTTGATTGTAGACTTAGATGTTCATCAGGGCAACGGTACGGCTAAGATATTTGAGGATGAACCACGAGTGTATACCTGGAGTGTTCATGGCGAACGCAACTATCCCCTTCGCAAGATGACGTCAGATCTCGACACAGCATTGCCTGATGGAACGGAGGATGATTTATATTTGACGATGCTTCGCAACGAACTACCTCGATTGATAGATTTAGTACAACCAGATATCATTTTGTATTTGGCAGGAGTGGATGTACTGCATTCTGACAAATTAGGACGGCTATCCTTGACTCGTGCAGGATGTAAAGAACGGGATAGAATCGTATTTGATACGTGCAAGAAGAACAACATTCCAGTGGCGGTAAGCATGGGAGGAGGATACTCTCATAGAGTGTCCGATATCGTGGAGGCTCATGCCAATACATTTAGAGTAGCGCAAGACATCTTCTTTTAAGGATGGGATTTACTACGGAGCAAAGAGGCTTATATGCTGGAGTGCTATTGCCTCTACCACTTCCTGAGATATATACTTATGGAGTACCGGTAGAGTTTCATGAAGATATAGTCGTTGGGCTCAGAGTCGAGGTGCCATTCAATAAGAAACTATATAGCGGCATTGTCACCCACCTTTCTAATGTCAAACCCGTAGTTAAGACTCGCAATGTCATATCCCTCTTAGATGATGGACCTATTGTCGGTGATCGCCAGCTAGAGTTTTGGCAGTGGTTGTCAGCATACTATTGCGCTCATCCTGGCGAAGTGATGAATGTAGCCTTGCCTGCGGGATTAAAGTTGTCCAGCGAGACAAAGCTTATGCTCAACCATGGAGTTCCTTGGGAAGAGGCTGAGCTCAGTGATCAGGAATATATAGTATGTGAAGCGCTCAGCATACAGCAAGAACTCACGATAAAAGTCATCCAAGATATACTGAACAAGAAATCCGTATATCCAATTATCAAGTCACTTGTTCAAAATCGTCTTGTCGTTGTCCAGGAAGAACTGATTACAAAATATACCAAGAAGAAAGAGGGGTTCGTACGTATATTAGATCCGTACGATAGCGTCGAATTAGCCCTTGAGTTGACCCAACGAAGTCAGAAGCAATCCAATGCGTTGTTAGCATTGTATAGCCTGCGGCAGAAGATGAAGGAAGTACCTAAAAAGGCGGTCTATGACATGGCTAATGTAGATAGTGCCGTACTCAATGCTTTAGCTAAGAAAGGCGTGATCGAGATCTATCAAAGAGAGGTGAGCCGATTGGATATTTTAGATGTACCAGTGGATCAAAAGATACACCCACTAACTGATCAGCAACGTGATGCATTGGAGCAGATCCAAGCTGCATTCGGTCATGATAAGCCAGTGCTGCTGCATGGTGTGACAGGTAGTGGTAAGACACAGGTATTTATTGAGTTGATCAAAGAGGTATTGGATAACGGTGGCCAAGTGTTGTACTTGCTCCCAGAGATTGCCTTGACAGGACAAATTGTACAGCGATTGCAAAATCAACTTGGAGACAGAATATTAGTGTTTCACAGTCAGGTCAATGATGCAAAGAGGGTAGAGGTCTTCAATGCGGCGAGATTTGATAACAAACTGTTTATCGGTGCACGGTCATCCTTGTTTTTACCCTTTGAAAATCTAAAGCTCATCGTAGTAGATGAAGAGCATGACGGCTCTTATAAACAA
Source organism: uncultured Saprospiraceae bacterium (assembly GCA_964548935.1). GTDB lineage: Bacteria > Bacteroidota > Bacteroidia > Chitinophagales > Saprospiraceae > GYS-P2D. The sequence goes on along the minus strand of CAZJTO010000041.1, from coordinate 9,445 downwards.
GATCACCCTAACCCTAAATATCAAGGACGAGATGTCGCTCTTCTCCTCGGGCGCAAGCATCAGGCTAATGTGATCCTCGGTACAGCTACTCCATCCCTTGAGTCCTACCACAATAGTATACAAGGGAAGTATGCTTATGTCCAGATGCCAGAGCGCTACGGTTCTGCTGGACTACCCTTTATACAAGTAGTCGACCTGAAGGATTGCTATAAGAAAGGCTTAATCAAGAAAGGCATTTCGCAAGATCTCAAGGAGGGGATTGAGTCGACTATTGAGCAAGGACAGCAGGTCATCTTATTTCAAAATCGACGTGGATTCGCTCCCACTATTAAGTGCATACAGTGTGGCTGGACAGCAGAATGTGTCAACTGTGACGTCACTCTCACATACCATCAGAAGATCAATGAGCTCAAGTGCCACTACTGTGGTCACAGAGTCTATAAGAAAGATACTTGTCCGGCCTGCGGTAGTTATGAGTTGAAACTTATGGGTGCGGGTACGGAGAAAATCGAACAAGTAGTCGGTGAGTTGTTTCCCGACCTCAAGGTAGATCGGTTTGATCATGACACTACGAGATCTAAGAAGAATCAGTTTAAGCTCTTAGAAGACTTCAAGCAAGGGCGAATCCATATATTGATTGGAACACAGATGATCACCAAGGGGTTTGATTTTGACAATATAGGATTGGTGGGAGTGCTCAATGCCGATAGCCTGTTGTCATATCCAGATTTTAGAGCGTCAGAACGCAGCTATCAATTGCTCAAGCAAGTTAGCGGCAGAGCAGGGCGTCGGGACAAGAAGGGGCGGGTGATTATCCAGGCTTTTCAGATAGATCACCCAGTCATACAAGAATTGCTCAAGAATGATGACGAACGATTTTACACTCGAGAGCTCGCAGAACGAAAGCAATATCTGTATCCTCCATATTATGGGTTGATCAGCATTTGGTTTAGACACAAGGAGTTTCAGAGAACCAAGGGAGCTGCACAGTATTTTTATCAGGAGATCCATAAGAAGTTAGGAGACCGCTGTACAAGACCGTTTGACCCTGTGATCATCAGAGTGAGAAACAAGTATCAGCAACAAATCAATATTAAGACAGAGAAGGATGCTAAGACGATTAAGACCATAAAGGATATTCTGCTGATCACCAAAGGTTTGATGAAGACACATAAGGACTTCAAGAGAGTCATGATATCTATTGACGTGGACCCACAGTGATCTATTAGAATTATTTATTTTCGCATTCTCATCAATATGGGGCCTTAGCTCAGTTGGCTAGAGCGCTACACTGGCAGTGTAGAGGTCACCGGTTCGAATCCGGTAGGCTCCACTATTTTTCCATCCATTTTACTCCAGTTTACATATGAGTCTATTACGAGCGTATGAGACGTTGCAATAGATCTGAATGACGTAAGTTTGCGATTATGAATATCAGTGTAGATTCGAGTATAAGCGAGCTCCAAGGCTATTTAGAACAACTTAAGTGGATTGACAACGAGGTGATCTCAGATGTGGTTTCTGCGGGCGAGGGCAATATGAATGTGGTTCTGCGAATTATGACAGATCGACGGTCTTTTATTCTCAAGCAGTCTAGGCCATACGTCCAGAAGTATCCCGATATCCCAGCTCCCATAGAACGAATAGATGTAGAAGCGCAGTTTTATGATGCCTTGGGTAAAAGTGAGGTGAGCCAGCACCTCCCCAAGGTGATGAATTACGCTCCTCAAGAGCATCTTTTGATGATGAGCGACCTGGGTGATATAATGGATATGACAAGCATCTACAATACGCGAGTAGTAAGTGACACTCACATCCATCAGCTCGTCCAGATTGCTTATCAGTGTCACAGATCGTCGGTCTCAGCTGCCTTCCCTCCAAATATGGAATTACGTCAGCTCAATCACCAGCATATATTCACGTTGCCATTTGATATGAATAATGGGTTTTCATTGGATGATGTGCAAGCTGGACTCCAAGAGCTTGTTCGACCATATCAACAAAACCTCGAACTTAAATCTGTAATTGCTGAGATGGGTGAGAACTACCTGTCGCATGGAGAGATCTTAATTCATGGGGATTACTATCCCGGGAGCTGGATGCATTCAGGGGAGGAGTTGTATGTATTAGATCCTGAGTTTGCTCATCTCGGTCAAGCAGAATTTGACTTGGGCGTCATGACAGCACATCTGATCATGGCCACTCATGACATGGCTTATCGATCTAAGGTCATAGACGCTTATCCTATTGATATAGACAAACTCCTCTTAAGCAGATATGCGGGCATAGAAATCATGAGGAGGCTGATCGGTCTTGCACAATTGCCGATTAGCAGAACTTTGGCGGAGAAGAAAGATCTTTTGGATATTGCCGTCACCCTGATCCAACTATGATTCTGGTGGTGCGACAGACGTCCAAAAATGATCAATCATCGCAGGCACGTCAATATCTATGTAGGCATCAATGACCCTTGAGGGGGTATTAGATGGGGCTTTAAACGGTCTCTTTTCTGCTAACTCGGGATGTATGAGTGCTTCGATGATAGCCACATCCCACATGATCCAAGATTTTTTTTCAGGATCCTCTTCTGTCCACCATCGGGTATAGGATTCCCATCGATCTACGAGATAATCTGAGATGCCACCATTTCCTTTCAGGTGATGATCGACTTCGTCTTTTGTAAGTACGAGATGTTGACATGTCGTGGCAGTCATTACATCAAAATCCAAACCTTCAGTATCCAGCAATACCTGTACTGCGAACGTATCATTGCCGGAATTGAATTCCTTCAGATCGAATACCTGAGTCAAGGTATCATGCCAAAACCCAATATAGTGTACTCTAACATTTGGGATGATATCTGGAGCCTCAACTACAGCCGAAGCCATATTAGTACATGAGCCTAATATCGCCACATGTAGTGGGTCATCTGGACTATGCTTTCGGGCGGTGTTGATGATATATGCGGAGGCCTCCGACGAGGCTGGGTTAGTTGCTGACCTCATTGGGTCATTGGCACCAATGGGCAATGCAATATCGGCTCTGTCCATCAGGGATATGATATCCTCATTGATCTTCTGGCTCTCATAGACGGTACTATCTGTCGCCAGTGGCGAAGTATGAAACTGTGCCGATGTGATCGCTTTTACATCGAGCTCTTCTGCCTTAAGAGCTCTCACGATAGCGTAGAGGTCATCTACCTCATTGGCGGTATCAGCATCAATAATGATAGGCAGACCAGATGGCTGCTCTACAGTACAAGATGTGCTAAGTAAGGCAACTGCACCGACTAAGAATAGTGTAAATTTAAATGGCTCCAACATTTACTTAATTGGAGGGCAATTTACTCTATTTCTTCATCGGGGTCTAATCCAGCTTCGATCTTTGCTAATCGCTCTTCATGCTCATACTGCATCTTTTGTGATTTGATGATGTATCCACCCACTATAGCAACTATGGGTATTAAGAAGACTAATATTTGGGGTTGCAATAACTTGTATAACATATGATCTTGATTTTTTATCAATATAGCCGAGATACATCGTCTGCCAGACGATTGATCGACGATAGCTAGTAAATATTCGATTAACTGGATACTATCTGATCTATTACCTTCGATTAGTTTTTACAGATATGGGCGAAATAGTAAACAATGTCATCGACTCACTCCAAGGGCTATCAGTCTTAGAATTTGCAGGATTAGTGTTTGGAGTGATCAACGTATTGCTACTGATCAGGGAGGATATACGCAACTGGATCTTTGGGATTCTCTATATCCTAGTATCCTTTGTAATCTTTTGGCAGAGTAGACTATATGGAGATTTTATTCTGCACGTGATATATCTGGTTCTCAACATATACGGCTGGTATAATTGGACCAAACCTAAAGAACAAAATCAGCTCAGCGTCACTACGCAATCGACCCGTAATAGGATTGTATGGGTTCTTGTATCTGTCGTGGGCGTATTGTTCTTTGCGCAGTTCCTGCTGGTCTTACCTACCATCTTTCCCAATCTTGATCCGCCATCTCTTCCATATTGGGATAGTACGACTACTATGCTCAGTGTGACGGCGATGTGGCTGACAGCCCAAAAGAAGTTAGAGAGTTGGGTTTACTGGTTAGTTGTGGACGTATTAGCAACAGGTATATATTTTTATAAAGAGCTGTATTTCTATTCGCTCTTGTATTTTATCTATATCGCATTTGCGGTGATGGGGTATAGAGCTTGGCTCAAATCCTATCAATCATGAAAGTAGTCATCACAGGTATCGAGTGCTCAGGTAAGTCAACGTTAGCTGCTGAACTTGCCGCACATTATGGGGTACCCCCTATATCAGAGTTCGCTCGATCCTATCTGATGGAGCATGGGCCTACATATACGGAGGGGGACTTATTGTCGATTGCCATGGGTCAGGTGAGGCAAGAAAGACAGGCTACTAACAAAGGTATAGCTCCGATCATATGTGATACAAGTCTGCTTGTCATCAAGATATGGTCAGAAATTCGATTTGGCCGTTGTGACCCTTGGATCACTCACAGTATCCAAAAGCAAGACTGGGATCTTTTTATCCTATGCGATCATCGCATACCTCTGGAGCCCGATCCATTGCGGGACTACGATTTAGATAGGGATGAACATCATGAACGATACCGATCAAATTTACAAGAGCGGGGTATCCCCTTCATAGAAGTCAAAGGCTCACTATCAGATCGTATTATTGCAGCTGTCGAGACAATGGAAACTTATAAATGATTCTATATTTGTACCGACTTTATGATGGGGTGCCTTATTCATCCATTGATGAATGTAATGACAGGCTGAGATTATACCCAATAAACTTGATCCAGGTAATGCTGGCGTAAGGAATATAAGTAAGCATACACTAGCTGTGTGTGCGATCTCATACCATCATATTATTCATCAGTATAAAAAATGTGTTATGAGAATCCTATCTATTTTGTTTACACTATTTGTTGTTACTGCTTCTGCTCAAGACTTTGTGTCGAGCGTTGATAGCGTTGATATCGAGGATGTTATTATCTCTGCCACCCGTGTCGCAGAAAACGCTCCAGTCACCTACACTAATGTAGATCAAGCCCAGATCAACGAGATCTATATAGGTCAAGATCCTGCAGTACTTATCGAGCGGTTGGTTCCCTCTATCGTATCGTACTCAGATGGAGGTACGGACATAGGCAACTATTCACAGTTTAGATTAAGAGGAATAGATCAAGATAGGTTAAACATCAGCTTAAATGGGGTGCCACTTAACGACATGGTGGATCACGGGACCTTCTTTTCTAATTTTTCTGACTTCGGTAATAGTGTGGAGAGTATCCAAGTGATCCGAGGCGTTGGAGCCAACAGTGTTGGCGCTGCGTCCTATGGAGGGTCTGTAAATTTTGAATCTCCCAATCTATTCAAGGATGAATCTAACTACGGAGTTCAGCTTACGGCTGGTAGTTTCAACACTTTGAGAGTTAGCGCAGAGGCACAGTCAGGTCTGATCGATGATAAGTTTGGGGTGTATGCTCGTATGACACGTACAGAGACAGGTGGGTTTAAGGATAACTCTGGATCAGACTCGTATTCATTTTTCTTCTCAGGAGGAATCAAGGGTGACAATGATGTATTGAAGTTGACAGCCTTCTCTGGTCGCACTCAGAATGGTCAATCCTATCTACATGTACCTCTTTCGATCATTAATGAGAATCCACGCACCAACTTCAATGATCTGAACGATGTAGATGACTTTGAGCAAAACATGGTTCAACTTCAATATGCTAAGTCAGTAGCGGGATTCGACTATTCTGCCACGGCCTATTTTCATGGAGCCGGTGGAGTATTTCCGTTTAGCTTTGGTGGAGATCAATTCATGTTTGGACTCGAAAACGATCAATATGGGTTACAGTTAAATGGTACTAAAGCCCTGGGACAGGGATCACTATCATTTGGGGCTAACGGATATATATTCGATAGAGAAAACTTTGATTTCATCACGCCACTTGCCAATCAGCCGTTTAACCGAGATGTTACCGATAAGAACGAGGGAAGTGTTTATGCGAAGTATGAAACCTCTTTAGATAAGCTTAGCTTTTTTGGAAATGCGGAGTTGCGCCGACTCGATATGACCGTTGACGGCGATGAAACCGTAATCGGCGAGGAAAATGATTTCTTGTTAGAGCAGGATTTTACATTCTTCAACTTTTCGTTGGGCATCAGTCATGAATTGAGTGAGCAGGACCAACTGTATGTTTCATATGGTGAGACCAGTAGAGAACCGACAAGGACAGATCTGTTCAATGGGGTAACTGAATCAGAGCGGGTTCATGACATCGAGTTAGGATATCGTCATAGAGGCAGCAAGTTCTCATTTGAAGCCAATTTGTTTCATTTGAATTTTGACAACGAGATTAGTCAGATAGGGGCCTTAGTGGATATGTCCTATATGGAGATCAGACAAAATTTACCTAATAGCATAAGACAAGGAATTGAGATTGTGGGATCAGTAAAGCTTACTGATCGAGTAGACCTTGGGTTAAACCTCACTTATATGGATAGTAACATTGACAATTATGTTGATCCTGGAACGGGGGAAGAGTTTACCGATATAGAGCACATCTTCGCTCCAGAGTTCTTGATCAATCCTTCTGTTGATATTGCCATAACTAATAAAATCAATTTTAATCTGAATGCCCGTCATGTAAGCCAATCATTCACTGAGCTCTCTAACAATGAAGACTTTGTGCTACCGAGTTTTACTGTGTTGAATAGTCAACTGAATGCCCAGATCAATGATAATTTTTCCTTGAGCTTCGTCCTCAACAATGTGTTTGATACACTCTATTTTACTGAGGGCTCACCGATAGATGTTGACTTTGATGGGACGATCGATGATATTGGATTTAGAGTGCAACCACCTCGTAACTTCTATGTCTTGGCTAAGTATCAGTTTTAGACTTAATGATTACCTTTCAGGCATCATTAACTATCTAAAATCTATTACGCTATGCCTACTAATTGGTATTTGTTTTTTGCCACTGCCTTGATTCCTTTGGTAGTCGGTTTCTTCTGGTACGGAAATATGGGATTTGGTAAGAAGTGGATGAAGGTTAACGGATTTACCGAGGAGAGTCTTGCAGGTGCCAATATGGGGCTCATATTTGGGCTGTCGTATCTCTTTGGTTTGTTTATCTCATTAACCTTGTCTGGTATTGTAGTCCATCAAACCAGCGTATTTCAAGTGATGATGCCTGGTGTTGCAGAGAGCGGTAGTGCCGCTCAAGCTCAGTTCAACGAGTTGATGACCACCTATGGCAACAACTTTAGAGACTTTGGTCACGGAGCGCTTCATGGAGGGTTTTTAGCAGTCATGCTTGCCTTTCCACTGATTGCTATTAATTCATTGTTCGAGCGTAGAGGATGGGCCTATATAGGCATCCATACAGGATATTGGTTTGTAGTCTTCCTATTGATAGGAGGTGTTCTGTGTCAATTTTTGCAGTACGCGCCAGCCTCATAAGGTATTATAACTATACTCAAGATATATGATGGACCGTCTATTTTTTAGACGACCCATTTTCCGTTTTATCTACTTCTGCTATAGGTCAGGTCCAGAGTGATGCTTTTAATTGTTAAATACTCTATACCAACTGTAACACTTTGAGTCGTTAGTCTGTCCTTTAGATCAATTGATCTATTTTATTGATTAGTATGGTATCAATTCTTTTGCTTCGCAGTATGAACGAGACAAGTGCATGATCAAAATTAAAAACCTAAACAAGTCCTATTCTACAGAATTCAATAAGCTCCATGTGCTCAAGGGCATAGATCTTGATATTGGTGAAGGCCAGCTGGTGTCCATCATGGGGTCTTCTGGTTCTGGTAAATCTACCTTGCTCAATATTCTCGGCATTCTCGACGAGTATGATGATGGAGAGTATTGGCTCAATGACCAGCTCATCAATAAGGACTTGTCAGAATCGAAGGCGGCATTCTTTAGGAACAAGTTCATTGGCTTCATCTTTCAATCGTTCAATCTACTTCCTTTTAAGACTGCTAAAGAAAATGTAGCGCTTCCGCTGTACTATCAGAAAGTGCCAAGAGCAGAGCGCCAAGGTTTAGCGCTGAGCTATCTCGAGCGGGTAGGCCTCAAGGATTGGGCAGATCACTATCCCAATCAGATGTCAGGAGGTCAGCAGCAGAGAGTCGCTATCGCACGAGCTCTGATCAGTAAGCCCAAAGTAGTGCTGGCTGATGAACCGACAGGAGCATTAGACTCTACGACGACTCAGGAGGTGATGCAGATATTTAGGGACTTCAACGATCAGGGGATTACCACCATCATAGTTACACACGAGGACGAAATCGCCAAACAGACAGATCGAATCATACGTATTAAGGATGGACACATACAAAACGACGGCCTATGATCGACCTCGACAAGTGGCAAGAGATATTCGAGTCGATCAATCGACATAGGCTTAGGACGCTCTTAACAGCGTTTGGTGTAGCATGGGGGATATTTATCCTGGTTATGCTGCTCGGTATGGGTAATGGTCTGCAAAATGGTGTCAAGCACCAATTTGAAGGTGATGCACTCAATAGCCTTTGGATCAATACGGGACAAACCAGCAAGTCGTACAATGGACTTGGAGAAGGTAGGTTGGTCAGATTAGACAATGATGACTACAAATATCTCATCAGTCAGTTTGATGAGATCAGCAAGATTAGTGGTAAGTACTTCCTGAGTTGGAGCTCTGTGGTGACTTATGGGTCAAAGACACAGACCTACTCAGTTCAAGGTACTCATCCTGATGGGGCATATATCGAGAGCTTAGAGTTGTTATCGGGACGATACTTCCATAACGAGGATTTGAATAACCTCAGGAAGGTAGCGGTCATAGGCCGTGATGTACAAGAGGAGTTCTTCGGAGATGATATCGATCCGATCGGCAAAAGCGTGATGATTGATGGCGCTTCTTATCAGGTAATTGGAGTATTCTACGATAAAGAAGAGGGACGTACCATGAAACGGGTCTATGTGCCTATATCGACATTGCAGACTAACTACTCTAACTTCAGACGTATCGATCAGATGGTTATTGACTTAGGTGATCTGGCCCACGCTGATGTGATGGCGGTGGAGGAAGCGATCAAACGCACCCTTCAAGAGCGCAAACTGGTCCATCCTGAAGATCGTCAGGCGATTCGTATATGGAATATGGCAGAAGAGTTTCAAAGCTTTAAGAGCTTGATGACAGCCATCAATGGGATCATGTGGATAGTCGGTATATTCTCGATCATAGCAGGCGTCATCGGGGTCAGCAATATCATGCTGATCATCGTCAAAGATCGCACGAAGGAGATAGGGATTAGAAAAGCACTCGGTGCCACACCTCGATCTATAGTGTCCATGATCTTCCAGGAATCGATATTCATTA
>CAZJTO010000040.1:0-14567 GCA_964548935.1 uncultured Saprospiraceae bacterium | reverse complement strand
ACGGCTATATTTTCGGCCATTTTAATAAATAGACCGCCAAAGAAAAAGGTATAAGACAATTGTTTAAGTCCAGCGATCAAGGCCTCATCATATCCATGATCATGGTTGATCCAGAAGACAATCGATCCCATAAATAGAGCACCGATTAGCCCCATTCTAAAATCAATGAAGCCATTCATTTTGGCTATCGTCTCTTTGGCTTTAATACGTAACATCGGCTGTAAAAATAACAAACCCTTTAACTTTTATAAGAACGGCACCAATTGATCTTATTACTGTCGTTGCTGAAATCAAACCGTAAATCCTAGTAGTTAAGCCAGAAACAAAACTATTTTAGTAAGCTGTTTAAAATATTTGAGCTATGATTTTGGGGTTTTTAAAGGATAAGCAGGCTTCAATTTCGCCTATTGTACCTAACAACATTGGTAAGTTCCTGCAAGTTGTCAGTGAGATCTATATTGAATCTGGCATAGGGGATGGCAATCATTACGTTGATGGAGATTTTACCGATGCCAAGATCAGTAGTAGGGAGCAGATCATCAGCAGTTGTGACCTATTGGTTCAGATAACTCCGGACTTATCGGATGATGAGTACAAAGCTCTCAAGCCCGATGCGATCGTCATCGGTCAATATGCACCGTTTAATCATGAAGGCCTAGCTGAGCACCTGACGAGTCTAGGAGTCAATGCGTTTAGTATGGATATGATACCTAGGACGACATTAGCACAGTCTATGGATGTGTTATCCTCAATGGCATCAATCGCAGGATATCAGGCCGTACTTACGGCCCTACAGCATATGCCGAGATATATGCCTATGATGATTACGGCAGCAGGAAGTATCAAACCGGCCAAGGTGCTGATCATTGGAGCGGGTGTAGCAGGGCTCCAGGCTGTAGCCACTGCTCGTAGATTAGGGGCAATAGTTGAGGCGTTTGACACCCGAGCTGCGGTTAAGGAGGAAGTACAGAGTCTCGGCGCTAAGTTCGTTGAGGTAGAAGGAGCTCGTGATGATAAGGATGCGGGAGGCTATGCCGTAGAGCAAACCGAGGAGTACAAGTCCCGTCAGGCTGCATTAATACAAGAGAAGGCCATAAGCAGTGATATTGTGATTACCACCGCTCAACTGAGAGGCCGGCCAGCACCCAAGCTCATCACCAAGGCTACTGTCGAATCGATGAAGTCTGGTTCGGTGATCGTGGATTTGGCAGCATCTACTGGCGGCAATTGTGAGGTTTGTGAGGACAATTCGACCATACAGCATAGTGGTGTCACGATCATTGGCGATAGTAATCTTGCCAATCGCATGCCTCAAGACGCCAGTACATTATACAGCAATAATCTCCTCAACTTTCTAAAACACATCATCAAAGAGGGCGGCGTCGATCTGAATTCGGATGATGAAATATTGAGTAAGTCTATCATTTCTAAAAAAGCATAACATGACCGATCTATTAGATTTTATTAGCGAGCATCTGCTATTGATTTACTTATTGATTTTCACAGTCATACTGGGTTTTGAAGTCATCTCAAAAGTGCCTACGGTATTGCATACCCCGTTGATGTCGGGGGCTAATGCGATCAGTGGCGTCATTATCATTGGGGCCATCCTCTTGATACGTCGATCTGATGCTGGAGACTATTTTTCATTGACATTGGGTACAATTGCAATCGCATTGGGAATGATTAATGTGGTGGGCGGTTTTGCTGTTACAGACCGAATGTTGGAAATGTTCAAAAAGAAGAAAAAGTGATCTGTTCCTTTCATTAAATCATTCTAATCATGGTAATCACAACGTTAGTTGATATTTCTTATCTGATAGGGGCCGTACTTTTTGTGTGGGGCTTGAGATTATTGAGTAGTCCTGATACCGCTCGCAAGGGGAATCTGTACGCTGCTTTTGGTATGGGTGTAGGCATTATCGGCAGCTTAGTCGATAACCGGATTACTGGTGATGGCAACTATGGATGGATAGCTGGAGGGATTGCGCTTGGATCATTAATAGGTTGGCTGGCTGCTAAGCGCATCCAGATGACCGATATGCCCCAGATGGTATCTGTCTTCAATGGACTAGGGGGTGCTTGTGCTGCCATATTATCGATGGTGGAGTTGACCACAGTTTCATTGGATATGGGCGGCAAGATCATCTCATTATTTGCTTTACTGATTGGCTGCATTGCCTTTACAGGGAGTATGCTCGCCTATCTCAAACTCGATGGGCGCATTAAGGATAGCCAAGTCACGTGGCCTAAGCATAGTTTGATCAATCAGATCTTTTTGGTGGTCATCCTTGCGGCATTTGTATATGTCACTGTATCAGATGTGAGTACTACGATCTTGATTGTATTTATGGTGGTTTGTCTGATTTATGGCTGGTCGTTTGTAGCACCCATCGGTGGAGCTGATATGCCCGTCGTGATATCCCTACTCAATTCTTTCACCGGTCTTTCTGCGGCAGCGGCAGGTCTGATTTATAACAACAATCTGATGCTTGTCGGAGGTATCCTCGTTGGGGCTTCAGGAACGATCTTGACGGTGCTGATGTGCAATGCCATGAACCGCTCCTTGTTTAATGTTCTTATTGGTGGTTTTGGTGCAACTGGTGCCGCAGCTAAAGGAGCGGAAGGCCAGGTGGCCAAATCTACGAACCCTATCGATACGTCGATACTATTATACTACTCGCAGTCTGTCATGTTTGTTCCAGGATACGGTCTTGCCGTGGCACAAGCCCAAAAGATTTTGAAAGAGTTGGATGACTTGCTTGAAGCAAATGGGGTTGATGTAAAGTATGCCATCCATCCCGTTGCTGGACGTATGCCAGGGCATATGAATGTCTTACTGGCTGAGGCGGATGTGCCCTATCCAAAACTCTTGGATCTCGATGATGCCAATGATATCATGTCCAACACTGATGTGGTGGTAGTAGTAGGCGCTAACGATGTTGTAAACCCTGCAGCTATTGATGATCCGGGTAGTTCGATCTATGGGATGCCTGTTCTCAATGTGTGGGAAGCTAAGCACGTCATCGTCCTCAAGCGAAGTATGAGCACTGGCTATGCGGGCATCCAAAATCAGCTATTCTTTCACGAAAAGAATAAGATGCTATTTGGAGATGCCAAGGATAGTATTCAGTCTATTGTATCGGAAGTGAAGAATCTCTAATCGGGCCCTCAAATCTAAATAGACCCGTTCTTAATAGGGATGGCGTCTATAATTCGCTGTATTGTCTTTGATTTCTCATACATTAGGTAGTTCCGATACTTTGTTTCTTAAGTCGAACGCAATATGATCTATTGTAGATTCAATTTGACTTGAGTAAGGGGCAAAGTCAGGAAAAATGAAAGTCGTTATGAAAGAGAAGCTGTAAAAACTCTTTTGTTTTAAACAGTTATCATGAAAAAGGATGTATTGCGAAGAGGCCTATATGTGCCTCAATTAGAAAGTGATGCCTGTGGTATAGGGCTAATCGCTAATCTCGAAAAAAAATATTCGCACAAGCTCGTATCCGATGCACTAACTATGCTCGAGAATATGGAGCATCGTGGTGCCTGTGGGTGTGATCCAGAGAGTGGTGATGGTGCGGGCATATTAATACATGTTCCACATAGCCTGTTTGTTTCAGAACATCTCTCATTCGAGCTACCTGATCAAGGACAGTATGGCGTTGGCGCCTTCTTTTTTCCCAAAGGAGAGAAGCGAGATGAGATCTATGAAAAAATAGATGGAGCCGCTAATGATCTTGGGATACAGCTGCTAGGTCGTCGGAAGGTCCCGGTAATCAGCAGCATCTTAGGAGAGACATCATTCGCATCAGAACCGGATATATACCATCTATTCTTTGTGCCCCAAGGAGGAAAACCCGTTGATGATGTGTTTGAACGCAAGTTGCTCATCCTGAGAAAATACTTGACTCATAAAGTTATCGCCGCCTATCCAGAATACAAGCACGACCTATACGTCCCGTCATTGTCGACTAAGACTATGATCTACAAAGGACAGCTGACCTCGGGCCAAGTGAGACAATATTATCTAGATCTCAAGAATGAACATCTAACATCTGCAGTGGCATTGGTCCATTCCCGATTTTCAACGAATACGATACCTCGCTGGAAGTTAGCGCAGCCATTTAGAGTCATCGCACACAACGGTGAGATCAATACGATTGAGGGCAATAAGAACTGGTGGAGAGCTAAAGAGAAAGATATTGTAAGTGAGTTATTTACACCAAAGGAATTGGAGATGATGTTTCCGCTTTTCAACCCAACTAATAGCGACTCATCCATATTTGACAATGTACTTGAGTTCCTGGTAGCTGATGGTCGCTCAATCCCTCATGCGTTGATGATGATGATTCCGGAGGCATGGCAGAATGCCGAGTATATGGAGTCGCATAAAAAAGACTTTTACGAGTATCATGAGGCACTGATGGAGCCGTGGGATGGTCCTGCCAGTATGTGTTTTACAGATGGCACCCTAATTGGAGGTACGCTTGATAGAAATGGACTGCGCCCATCACGTTACTGCCTGACGAGTGATAACTATCTGATCTTGGCTTCAGAGACAGGCGTCATACCAATCGATCCATCGAAAGTAATTAAGAAGGGCAGATTGGAACCAGGAAAGATCTTGGTCGCTGATCTAGATGAGCAGCGTGTGATTGGCGATGAAGAACTAAAGAAGGTTATCTGCAGTAGGCTTCCATATGGCAACTGGTTACAAGAGTCAAGGGTGCATATAGACGATCTGCCTGCTCAAGCTAGCGACGAGGCGTCAAGTGTGATTCCATTAATCTTGCGACAGACGGCACACGGATATACACTCGAAGATGAGGAGTTAATTATCGATGGCATGCTCAGAGCCAAGAAAGATCCGATAGGCTCGATGGGTGCTGATGTGCCACTGGCTGTGTTATCGAGATATGCTCAGCACATATCGACATACTTCAGACAGCAGTTTGCGCAGGTCACCAATCCTCCAATTGACTCTCTGCGTGAGGCGGAGTATATGACGCTTAAGACAGTCTTAGGCAGCAGTAGCAATATCCTTGACAGAACACATAATACGGTCAAGTTCATCAGACTGGAGAGTCCTGTCTTGGATGCGGATAGCTACTACAAACTCAAGCATATCGATCTGGCAGGATATCAGGGCGTGACTATTGATTGTACGTTCAGCAAAGACAATAAGTCTGGCGACCTAGAAGCAACACTCACGGAGATCTGCAATCAAGTCCAAGTCGCCATAGAGAAGGGAGCGAATCTGATCTATCTTGACAATATCTCGAATGTCTCCGATCAGCATGCGCCAGTGCCATCGTTGCTCAGTACAGGCGCCGTGCATCACTACTTAGTCAACCAAGGCTTGCGGCAGAAGGCTTCCATTCTTGTAAAAGGTGGAGATATATTAGAGACGCATCATTTTGCGACTCTATTAGGATATGGTGCGGACGCCATCTATCCTGAGTTGAGCTACGAGAGTATCGAAGCGATCTATAATCGGGGCAAGCTTGACAACGAGTATGGCATCAAGCACTACAAGAAAATCTATATCAAGGCAGTCAACAAAGGCTTACTCAAAATAATGTCTAAGCTTGGCATATCGACTGTAGCCTCGTATAGGGGAGCACAGGCATTTGAAGCATTGGGAATCTCATCCGAAGTAGTGGACAAATGCTTCAAGGGAACAGTGTCTCGGATCGAGGGTATGACTTTTGACATGTTGGCTAAAGAGGCGTTGACGAAGCACAGAGTAGCATTTGAAGATGAACTTCAGAATGAGCTAATTGACTTGGGCGTATATCAATGGAAGCGACGAGGCGAATTCCACCTGTTCAATCCAGTGTCTGTACACCTGCTACAGCACTCCACTAAAACGGGTGACTATAGCGTGTACAAGAAATTTGCCAAGGCCATCAACGATCAGCACGAGAATGCATGCACGCTAAGAAGCTTGCTGGAGTTTAAAAAAGGAGAATCGATTCCGATCGATGAGGTCGAGCCTGTTGAGTCAATCTTAAAACGCTTTGCTACAGGTGCGATGTCATTTGGGTCCATATCGCATGAGGCACATACTACCCTCGCAAAAGCGATGAACCGTATTGGCGGCAAGTCCAATAGTGGCGAAGGTGGCGAAGATGAAGCCAGATTTGCCAAGCTTCCAGATGGAGATTGGGAGCGCTCTGCGATCAAGCAAGTAGCTTCAGGAAGATTTGGAGTGACGATCAATTACCTGACTAATGCTGTTGAGCTACAGATCAAGATGGCTCAAGGTGCTAAGCCTGGCGAAGGGGGACAACTCCCTGGACATAAGGTGGACAGTTGGATAGCCCGAGTCAGAAATAGTACTCCAGGTGTAGGATTGATTTCTCCACCGCCGCACCACGATATATACTCGATAGAGGATTTAGCTCAGCTTATCTTTGATCTCAAGAATGCCAACAGGCATGCTCGCATCAGTGTGAAACTTGTTTCCAAGGCGGGAGTCGGGATCATCGCATCTGGTGTTGCTAAAGGGAAGGCGGATCACATCCTAATCGCTGGACACGATGGTGGTACAGGAGCATCTCCGTGGAGCTCGATTAGATATGCAGGCCTGCCGTGGGAACTAGGGCTTGCCGAGACTCATCAGACACTCATTCAAAATAAAATACGGAACCGAGTCGTCCTTCAGGCAGATGGGCAGATCCGGACCGGTAGAGACATGGCAGTAGCCACCTTGCTCGGTGCAGAAGAGTGGGGCGTGGCGACGGCAGCATTAGTAGTAGAGGGATGTATCTTGATGCGCAAGTGTCACCTCAATACATGTCCTGTTGGGATCGCCACACAAAATCCAGACTTACGGAAGAAGTTTACTGGTGAGGTAGATCACGTGGTGAATTTCTTCAAGTTCTTGGCGCAAGACCTGAGAGAGATCATGGCAGAGTTAGGATTTAGAACAGTCGATGAGATGGTCGGCAGATCAGATCTGTTGCAGGTCAGAGAGGATCGTGGTCACTGGAAGCTGGAGAACTTAGACTTAAGTCCGATCTTATTCAGAGATGAGTTGACAGATACACAAGTCAACTATAACAACGTGGTTCAAGATCACCAACTGGACAATGTATTAGATCGATCGTTGATTGCTTATGCCAGCTTGGCTATCGAAGAGAATATAACGATTCAAAGCATTTTCCCTGTGGTAAGTACAAATCGCACCGTTGGGGCGATGCTGAGTAATGAAATAGCGAAGAAGTATGGCAGCAAAGGATTTGAAGATGACACGGTCAACTTTAGATTTAGGGGCTCTGCTGGACAGTCTTTTGGAGCATTTGGGATCAATGGTCTCACCTTTACCTTAGAGGGGGATGCCAATGACTACTTTGGAAAAGGCTTGAGTGGTGCTAAGCTGATTATGACTCCAGATCGAGAAGCGCCATTTGACGCTAGCGAAAACATCATCATCGGTAATGTTGCGCTTTATGGAGCGACCTCTGGGGAAGCCTATATCAGAGGGATTGCAGGAGAGCGCTTTGCGGTTCGTAATAGTGGTGCCAAGACCGTTGTCGAAGGCGTCGGTGCTCATGGATGTGAGTATATGACGGGTGGCACGGTGGTCATCTTAGGAACGGTAGGCCGCAATTTTGCAGCGGGCATGAGTGGCGGCCAGGCCTATCTCTTTAATACCACTGGTGATATAGAAAACCATGTCAATCCTGAGATGGTAGAAATCGAAAAACTTGGGGATCAGGACTTCGTTGAACTCAGAAAAATGATAAGAGATCATTTTAAATATACGGGTTCAGTCAGTGCTCTAAACATTCTACAAGAATGGGATAAGGCCAAGGAGAATTTTATAAAGATCATGCCTGTTGAATACAAACGAGTATTGCAAGAGATGGCCGAGAAGGCCTTAGTAACGGGCTAAACAAAAAGAGAGAAATCATGGGAGATATAAAAGGGTTTATGAAGTTTGATCGGGATCTACCAGGCAAGAGAGATCCCAAATCCAGAGTCAATGACTATAAGGAGATTTATGTAGACTATCCTGAGGAAAAGACCTTAAATCAAGCAGCAAGATGTATGGATTGTGGCATACCATTTTGTCATAATGGCTGCCCATTGGGTAACATCATTCCTGACTTTAACGATGCGGTACATAAGCAGGATTGGAAGGAAGCATTTGAGATATTGAGCAGTACGAATAACTTTCCAGAGTTTACTGGTCGCATCTGTCCGGCACCCTGCGAAAAAGCCTGTGTCTTAGGGATCAACAACGATCCAGTTACCATCGAGCATATCGAAAAGTCCATTGCAGAAAAAGCTTATGAAGAGGGCTGGGTGACACCGGATAAAAACATCCAACGCACTGGCAAAAAGGTGGCGGTAGTCGGCAGTGGTCCCGCCGGACTTGCTGCAGCCGATCAACTTAATAAGGCAGGACATGAAGTAACACTTTTTGAGCGGAGTGATAAGGTGGGGGGATTGCTTCAATATGGTATTCCAGATTTTAAACTGGAGAAGTGGATCGTGGAGCGCAGAGTAGAGATCATGGAGCAATCGGGTGTGACTATACGGACAAGTACCGATGTAGGAACCGACATCACGCACCAAGAACTTGTCGATCAATATGATGCAGTAGTCCTGTGTGGGGGGAGCACGATACCGAGAGACCTGCCGATACCTGGTAGGGCTTTAAGTGGAGTTCATTTTGCCATGGACTTCTTAGAGCAGCGCAATCGACAAGTAGCGGGACAGACAGCTTTTGACCATGAGTTGATCTCTGCCACAGACAAAAATGTAGTCGTCATAGGTGGTGGAGATACTGGGGCAGATTGTGTGGGCACATCTAATCGGGACAAGGCAGCTTCTGTCACTCAGATCGAGTTGTTATCCAAGCCTCCTGCTACGAGATCCGAAGAAACGCCATGGCCATTGTGGCCAATGGAACTGAATACTTCGACATCACATGAAGAAGGTTGCGATAGACAATGGGCCATGTTGACCAAGGAGTTCGTCGGCAATGACCAAGGAGAGCTGACGGGCCTTAAGCTTGTAGATATTGAATGGTTCTTCGACAAAGATCAAGGCAGATCAACATTCAGAGAGGTGTCAGAAAGTGAGCGAACGATACCTTGTGAGTTAGCATTACTGGCTGTAGGATTCATTCATCCGCAGCATGAAGGATTGATAAATGATCTAAATGTCCAACTCACCGATCGTGGCAATGTCTCTGACGATAACTATAAGACCACTGTTGACAAAGTCTTTGTTGCAGGAGATATGAGGCGTGGGCAATCACTTGTAGTTTGGGCCATCAGTGAAGGTCGTGAAGCGGCTATAGAGGTAGACAAATTTTTATCTGACGGCAAGACATTATTGAATTCTAAGGCGTATTCGAAACTTTTAGTATAATTGATTCCGTTTTTAGTTAGACTAATACGTCGTTGTAATTATGGAAACAATAGAAAGTACTTTAGCCAACGGTAAGAAATTATTTGATGGCGCGCTCGAACACTTAGGAAGTGAGTTAACTAAGATACGAGCCGGTAAGGCCTCGCCATCAATCCTCAACGGACTCAAAGTGGATTATTATGGCACTCCGACTGCACTCAGTCAGATTGCCAATATCTCTACTCCGGATGCACGAACGCTATCGATACAGCCGTGGGAAAAAAACATGCTTGGACCTATCGAGCAGTGTATCTTTCAAGCCAACTTGGGATTGACACCGATGAACGATGGTGAGTTTGTGCGTATCACGATACCACCACTCACTGAGGAGCGCAGAAAAGATCTCGTCAAGCAGACTAAGTCACTCTCTGAGGATGCCAAAGTCAGCCTACGTAATGGTCGCCACAAGATGATCGACTTCATTAAGAAGGAAGTGAAAGACGGCTATCCAGAAGATAGCGGTAAGAAGAAAGAAGCAGAAGTCGATAGCATGGTCAAAACCTATACCTCGAAGATCGAGTCTATGCTTGCCGCTAAAGAGAAAGACATCATGAAGGTGTAATAATAGCCAAGTGCTATTGTGCGCTATATTTTTTGTTACGTGTGGAGGTGCACCTTGGGCTTTATCGCTCAAGGCCGTCTACTCGATTAGCTCCCGTTATATTTTTGCTTCTGGTTTTCCTTCGATATTTTTCTTCACTAAATTCCCTAGTAATTGTGCAAAAGGAACAATGTCCTTATAAACACTTGCTTGTTCCAATGCTTTCATATACTCATCTCTTCTTTCCACTGGAATTACGGTCCAAGGGTAGCCACCTGATGCAAGCATCAAATTCATAAGAAATCTTCCCATTCTTCCATTTCCGTCCATGTAAGGATGTATATACACAAATATAAAGTGACCGAGCACGCATCTCACCGAAGGTTCTTCTTCTTGGTTTAGTAAATCAATAAGTGCTGGCATTGCATCTCGAACAGCATAACTATTTAGTGGGGTATGCATTGAATTTGTTATATAAACTTGATTATTTCTGTATCCTGCTAAGTCTGCAACATTCAATAGACCAGCAGTTACACTTGGTTGAAATAATTGCCTGTACCACACGCCATGGTCTAAATCAAATACGTCTCCTGGATTCTGTCCCTCGAACAATTTTTTTATCGATTTTTTTACTTCTTGAAATGTTTGCCAATATCCTCTGGCAGCCATTGCATCTCGATGTTTTGTATCTTCTTCGTTCTTTAAATTCCATTCTCCTGATTTAACCTTGTGAATTAAGTCAGTTGATACTACATAATTTTCAATTGATAATGAATGGTAAGCATCTGTAGTATATATACCATCAACCATTTTTAGATAAGTCTTTGCTTCTGGTTTCTCTGGTATTTTTGGAAAGTTATCTATCACATTATTCCTCATCGATTCCCACATCAGATTTATCCTATTTACATATGGACTGGGGGCTCGTAGATTTAATAGTTTTGATTTTTCATCCTTAAATGGATCGGTCACTCTAATTTTGAAATCTGCCGATTCCATTGTTTTTTTAATTTCTGCTGCTATTCGCTTATTGCCTATATTTTCGAATCCTCCAATTAGTCTTCCTGCTTTAACTGAATGAGAGCCTTTGAGTAGAATTCTTAATAAGTTTGATGGATCTTTGATATCCGCAATTAGTGTTTTTATCTCAATTGGATTTTGTTCAAACATTAATGGAGACATATTCACAAGTGCTTCTTCTTTGGGTTGGATTTGGAGGTTTGTTGAATAATCTGTTTCAATTCTGTTTTTTATTTCAGATTTCATTATGTACATAGAAGTTCCATGTAGGAGCTTTATTGTTTTATTTGGTGCTTGAGGTGATCTCACTATTAGCTGATGAGGGATAGTTGTTGCACCTGCATGTAGTAATACGGATTGTTCCGCTGATAGACAATAATTTTGCCCATAGCGATCTTCAAGATACCGTTTACAGAATTCCCAAAATGAAGTGTACCAAATTGTTGTATCTCCATCTTTTTGGTTTGGGTTATTAATTATATACCACTCTTTTGTAACCTTAGTAAGGAACTTGTTCTTTACCAGCCTTTCTCTATGAGTTCTTGAAATTTGGTTAGTCTTTATCGCCTTTCCGGATTTCTGCTGTTCTTTCCGCAAGATTTCGAGAGATTCTGCGAGTTTTATATTTGGATCTGCCATTTCTTAGTTTAGCCTTTGTCGCTGCGCACATATTAGCTTAAACTGTCGCGCACAAATTAGCCTACTAAGCTATACATAAATTAGCTTTTGTGCAAATGTCGCATGACTGAGTGATCCCGTAGGGTGACTGAGTGACCCCGAAGGGTGAATGTCTGGGGGACATTCAAGCGAAGGAACCGCAAAGCGGGCGGGTGCGCCAGTGCAATGAACGACCGATCCCTGAGTATTCAAAGACATAGAAGAAACCACAAAATAGTCGGGTGCGCCTGTGCAAATTAACGACCGATCTCTAAGTATTCAGTGCCAAAGGCCTTCATATTATTTCGGCAGATAAATGTGGGAGCCGCCTGCAGGCGAGGCAGGGGTGCACTCCGTTCCTTTAATTAGGGTCGGAGCATAAAAAAAGCCCATCAAAAATGATGGGCTAATATAGTTTTAAACTATAGATGATCTTGTTATGTCAAAGAGACATTGACCGCATTTGGTCCTTTCTTTCCTTCCTCTACATCAAAAGAGACTTTATCTCCTTCATTAATTGTTGTTCCGTTTAATCCATTTACATGAACAAACACATCCTTACCACCATCTTCTGGTGTGATGAATCCGAACCCTTTGCTGTCGTTAAAAAATTTAACTGTACTGTTCATTATTATCTTATATAATTGTATAGAGGCGAGTTCCTTTAATTAGTCTCTCTGCCACAACATACCTAACGATTACCTTCTAATTTAGTTTCATACCATGAAAAAGAAGACTGAATACCGCATATAACTACATTGAAATTTGAGCTGAGCTACCAGGAGGTGATTGGTCATTCCATGACTGAGAGATCCCGAAGGGTGAAGATCTCTCGATGACCTCATGAAAAGGAGTTGTGCAAAAACTCGGCAAGAGGACGGGAGTCCTTTGCCTCAACTTAACAGAAATTCAGCTGAAGGTGTCCTCACCTCTCAGCAACTCATCCTATTTAACTATCTCAGCCAACCATACTGACAAAAGGTATAGGTGTTCAGTATAATACTTAAGCCAAAAGTACGCACTTGCGAAGTCTGAATATTTCATCGAATTAAACCTGTACTTCATCGAAATAACATGAATGAAGCCCGATATCAGCGTATTTTTTAAAAAAAGCTATGGGATTATCTTCACCTTCCTTTGCAGTAAATCAGAAGAATAGAGCGCTCCAGCGAAAGGGTAGCAAATCCTTTCTTAGTAAATATAATCAGAAGCGCACTGTGCGACAGAGATCGTATTCAGGTAAGAATTGGCGTGAGAGTTATAGAAAAACTCATGTTATGCCATGGCAAACGAAGGGGCTACTTCTGTTAATGGCAGTTTGCTCAATTGCCTTGTTTATGATCGTTGTTAACTGGCTCAATTAACCACGGTTTGAAACATTTACCACTTCAATCATCTTTGTAGATTCATGTCTGGGAGACATTCAAGCGAAGGAACCGCAAAGCGGGCTGGTGCGCCTAACCATGAAATGAATGGACTGACCGATGCCTGAGTCTTCAGGGTCAAAGGCCTTCATATTATTTCGGCAGATTAATGTGAGACCTGCAGGCGAGGCAGGGGCGCAATCCGTTCCTTTAATTAGGGGCTGAGCCGTTTTAATTAGAAATATGTTTTGACAGCAAATTCAAATTGTTGAATAAAAATATTTTTGAATGCAGATATATTATTCTGTTCATAAAATATTAGTATAGCTTTTTTATATTCCATTGAATCTATTGTTCTAAATGAAATCGGACAATATTTGTTATTAATTAAACAAGCATTACTAACAATTCTCGCTGTTCGTTTGTTACCGTCATTAAATGCTTGTATATAGGATAATAATACTAATAGTAAAAACGATTTCTCAAATACATTTTTCTTAGAATTAACTAAGTTACACATGTGCTGAAGAGCTTCTCTTATTTGATATTCGTTGTCTAAAGGGTTGTAGTTGGTTCCAGAGATACCTACTCTACGAATTCTTATATTTCGGTCGACTCCTAAATCTTTGGTTAGGATGCTATGAAGATCTTCAATTCTTCGTATTTCTACAGGATTTAGATAATCAGGATTTTCTACGATAAAATCTATAGCACTTTTATGGTTTAACAGCATTGTCGCTTCATCTTTATTTTTACCTTCTGCTGTTTGTTGTTCTTTTAGTAACCTTTCGGTTTCTAAAAGAGAGTAGGTATTTCCTTCAATTTGTGATGATTTCCAACTTAAGTCAATTGCTAATCTTTCAAGCTCTTTTTGATATTGTGATTCTGATAGACTTTTTATATTATGCGAATAAGTAAGCTGTAAGCTTTCCAGTTTTTGTATTTCTTCGGCTGTAAATAATTCAATATCTGCCAGTATATTGGGTATTAATTCTAAATTGAATTCTTCATTTATTTCTCGTTCATCTATTTCTTTTTTGAAATACTCTTTAATGTCGATAGGTTTAATTATAGAGTATGCCCTACTTACTTTGTACTTGGTTCCTCTACCTCTACCTTTAACATCTACGAAATTAGTTTCGTGCAATCTATTTAGAATTCGCTTTAAAGTTGCGTATCCAATTTCAACTTTACTTCCTTCGTATACTTCTTTTGAAGAACTTAAGGGGTTATTTATGATATATTCTAAGACTTTGTTATCGTTCTTTTCCATTTTAAGCTCATTATTGTATAACGTCAAGCTCACTTTTAACAGAATATGAGCCACAAATATATAAAATATGAGCTTAAATCCAAATATAGCTCATTTCCGTACACATTAAAGCTCATAAATTAACAATAGTGAGCTCTATTTAAAGAGAATATGAGCTTATTGATCATGAATGAGCGAAGGAACCGCAAAGCGGGCGGGTGCGCCAGTGCAATGAACGACCGATTCCTGAGGCTTCTTAGGTATGGCCACGATAGTATGGATACCATTGTTATGACACTCATCA
>CAZJTO010000039.1:0-14645 GCA_964548935.1 uncultured Saprospiraceae bacterium | reverse complement strand
GAATGCATAAAAGAGCGTTTACATTAATACCTTTGAATGAAATAGCATCGGATGTATATCATCCTAAATTCAATAAAACTATCAGTGAGCTCCTGAAGGAATGCCAGGACAAGTCAGAAGTGATCAAAATATTATGAGTGTTACTTTTCCTTATAACTATATGTGCATCGAGGGGAACATCGGTTCTGGCAAAACCTCGTTTACAACTAAGATTAAGGAAGAGTATAACTGTGAGCTCATATTAGAAGACTTTCAAAACAATCCCTTTTTGCCTCTATTTTATGAGGATAAAGAGCGCTATGCATTTTCGGTTGAGTTATTTTTTATGACTGAACGCTATAAGCAGCTACAGCGTCAACTATTACATAAGAGTATGTTTAGCGAGTTTACCATAGCAGATTACTCTTTTGTCAAGTCCCTACTCTTCGCCAAGAACAATCTCATGGAGGAAGAATATAGACTCTTTATCAAGTTGTGGAATGTACTCAGCGCATCATTTCCTAAACCAGATATACTGGTCTATTTCCATCGAGACGTTGCTACTTTACGGCAATTTATCAATAACCGTGGCCGCGAATATGAGATGATGATCGAAGATGCGTACCTACAAAAAATACAAGACACCTATTTTGAGTATTTCAGAAACATTCTGACCTTCCCAGTACTAATCATTGATGTCAACACGATTGATTTTATAGGTGAGCCAGAGCACTATAAGTCTATCAAACAAATTATAGCATCAAAATATAATCCTGGGGTACACCGGGTGAGTCTGCTAGTATAGCCACTTTTTAGCCGTACTCTTGTTAGTAGTCTTATTAATCATATAACTAAGACCAAATTCTAAAGTACCTCTGCCATCTGTAAATTCTGTGATCTGACCGACGCCAAGATCATAGGATATATCAAGGGAGAAATCTTGCGTGACGAAGTTGGCTAGAATATTTATAGACGTCACTGATACACCCTCAAGGCCATCTTGAATCACTGGCATAATACCGAATCCAACAGCATCATCACCAAATGAGTCAAGCTCATAATGAACTGTGGATCTCACAGCTAATGATTCAAATACTCCCTGATTATGATAAATAAGGGTATTAGCCCAAGTTGTTTTGGGTCCAAAATATCGTCTTACGCCAGCCGTAACGGTAGCTCTTCTTTCTATAGGAACGGTCGATCCTCGAAATACTGCTTGATTATAGGCATTGAGATGATGTAAGGCAAAGCCAAAATAATAGCTACCCTCACGATCAACATCATAAACCCAATTTAACCCAAGAGATAAGTCTACGTTGGCTCGATTGGTTAGATCAAGGAGCGTCACCTCTCCTGTCGGGATACCCAGATCTACCCGCTGCTCTAAACGATCATACTGACTCCCAAACCAAAAGTCAGTATCCGTAAGGCGTATCATATCTAACCCTACTGAAGTTCCAATAGACAATCGCTGTCGGCTCCTGCCATTGTCAGACAATAGTCTTGTATAGCTCAAGGAGGATGAAATATCAGTACGTGCTATTATGGCGCCTTGAGGATTGTCATCCAACACCCGCAGCTCCACATTTAAGGCATCTACAGAACTCAATGGGATCTTTGCTTGACCGTATATGCTCGATAATCTGTTTGGGGTGATCGCACTTGACGTTGTCAGACCACTTGATCGGGTCAGATCAAACGCCTCCCTATGGTTGATTCCTACCTTGTATTCATAATCGCTAAGGTGCAGCAATGCTGGATTAAGGGCCGTGATATTTTGGTTTATGTTATGCAGCAGCACATCTTGAGCAGACAAGTTACTTATACCAAACAGACAGCTTAATATGATGTACAAGCTTACTCTCATCGCAATAAATGAGTTGATCCTGAATATTTATCTTCTCTTCCATCTGGAAACACTGCGGCAACCGTCCAGATATATGGGCCGGCGGGCATAGGCTCACCTCTATAGGTGCCATCCCAACCATTAAGCTCTGAGTTAGCCTCCATATTCGTTGCGATGTAAAGCACTACACCGTTTCGATCATATACGCTAAACTCTGTGATTAAGGCATTAGGTGTACCATATACATCTAGTAAATCATTGACACCATCTCCATTGGGAGTAAATGCCGTCGGTACTTCTACGTGATTAGCACGCTGTACGAATATTCTCTGCTCGTCATAAGCTACACATCCTTTGTCATCAATAGCTTCTACTGCTACAACTATTGATCGTTCTATCATTTCAAATGTGAAACTATCACATACCGCACAAGGGATCAGGCCTGCAGGATCTGACTCCCAGAACAAATCATATTCTCCTTGTGCACCGTTCACCTCAACCGCAACGTCTACATCTTGCAATTCAAATGTAGTCGTATCAGTAGCTAGTCTCAAGGTAAAGGTATCGGGTTCGCCCACAATAATGTCTGGTATCAAGAACCTACATTCTGATTCGTCTATAATCTCAATGCTATAAGACCCAGACCCTAGGCTTTCAAATCGAGGATCTGGGCTGGTATTTGATCCATCTAAAATGTACATCGCAGGTCCAGTTCCCCCAGTTCTGTTTATATTGATTATACCACTTTCTTCTCCATGACATACTGCATCTGATACACTTACAGTACCTCCCAACGCATCATCAGGCTCTGTTATCGTAACCGTATGGATAAATGAACACCCTGCCGCCGTCATGATCTGTGCTTGATAACTACCTGTAGGTAGTCCGCTGATAGAGGCTCCTCGACGGATGATTTGATCGGGAGAATCCCATAGTACATCCGTGACACTCCCTACTCCAGTGATACTTAGATTAATCGATCCAGCGACATCTCCCTTACAATTATTGTTTACGATCTGTTCTGCTATCTGTAACTCTTCAGCAGCTCCAACAACAACTTGTATGTCATTACCACATCCTCTTGAATCTATGATAGACACGTCGTAAGCATCAGCTGCAAGATTATCAATTGTAACTGTGTTATCTGTTGTAAATGACTCACCATTAAGCTGAACTACATAAGGACCGACACCCTCACTAATGTCTAAAGTCATACTACCGTCGCTTTCTCCAAAACAGACATTATCCGTAACGCCTACTGCGGCAGTTACGGGTATAGGAGCTACAATAGTCACACATGTATCCAATGTACAGCCTCCAGCAAACACAATCGTAGCGCAATATTGATCTGGTGCAAGGTCCATTAAAACCAATTCTGTAGCACCGTGCATCCACTCGATGGATTGAATGGTTCCAGTAATTTCTTGTATGTTGATTGAGCCATCATTAATATTAGAACATCCTAAATCCTGCGAACTCAAGCTGAACTCAACAAACGATTCATTTTCTATAGTGACTTCATCCGTCATACTACAACCTCGATCATCAGTAATAGTATAAGTATAGGTCCCTCCCGAAATCTGATCTAAGACAGGACCAGTATCTCCTGTAGACCAGTCCACATTATATGTGCCAGAACCACCGGCTATATCAAGTGCTATTCGACCATTTGGCTCAAAATTACAGCTTGCATTGGCGCTTGCTACATCTACCGTAAGCGCTTCCGGCTCCATAATATCAAAGTCCATCTCGTCAGCACAATTGAATCGATCAGATACAGATATGGTATAACTCCCAGCTCTGAGTGCATCCATAGCATCTAAGTCTATCAGGCTGTCCAGATCATCTCGTATTTCTATATCATAAGGTGCTATCCCTCCGTCAATCGTAAAATCAATAGCTCCAGCCGCCTCACCATTACAATTTATATCGACAAGGTCATTAATCGTAACAGTCAAAGTCTCTGAGGCTTCTACCATAAAGGTATCTCTAATCATACATCCGGATGCGTCAGTTACAGCGAAGTTGAATTCACCGGCATTCAAGTCGGATGCTGTACTCTCATCACTACCATTGCTCCATGAGTATTGATATGGTGGATTACCTCCTGTAACAAATAGATCTGCAAATCCTTCTAATCCGCAATAGGCGTTAAATACTTCTAATTCTACTCGCAACTCGGGTAATCCTTCAATAGTAAAATCTAATAGTGCCTCACATCCAAATCCATCGATGATGCGAGCTGTATATGACCCTTCATTTAGTTCTGTAATCACAGGATCAGCAAATTCTTGCGCACCTAAGAAGTATCGGTATGGGCCTTTAGTCGAAAGACTTGCCAGTTCTACAAGGCCATTAGGATTACATGCAGAAGTATTGTTGACTCTTCGTACGATGTTTAAGTCTGGTTCTATACATTGAGATGTACCACATATTAGATTGACCTGAGGGCTACTACATGTCGCTGCAGATGTGCGTACCGAAAACATCACCGTTTGATCAGATATTAGATTATCTACAATATATGATCGATCACTGCCGACTGATGTCCAGTCTAAGATTCCATCGATTCGTATTTCAAACCTAGCATTTTGGTCAGGGTGAGTCCACGAAAACTCCAATTGATCTCTTGCGATCTCGGTACAACTTAGCGCATCGGGTACAATCAAATCATCACTGAAGTCTATACTTACAGTTTTTTGAAAAGTACACCCTTCTATATCTGTTGCATCTATTGTAAAAACTTCATCATCATCAACGACGGTGGATCCGTCTACTGAATTTCCAGATGCATCAGTGATTACAAAGTCTAAAAAGTTAGGATTGTTACCAGTAAAAGCAACTCGGTCTATAGAGCCTCTTTGTGAGTTAATCACATTATCGTTTATCAGAACTGTCCAAATGCCACCTACTTCTGCAACATCATTACCGAATATTCTTGAAAGCATCGCTGCATCATCAAAACAAAGGTCTTGACCAAAAGCTGAACCAGTACGCTCAGCTAAGCCCACCAAACGGTAAAACTCACCTGCAGGAGATCTTAAAGCAATCGATACTTCATTCAAATTATCATGAGTAAATCCTTCAATACAGAGGCCAGCAAAATACTGTGCCAATGGAAAAACTCCCGATTGGTCATTTAAAACCTCAATAGTCACTTCTGGTGAAGCAGGCGTTCCAAAGTTTATCAGTCCAAACTGACTTCTAAATACTGTTTCTCTGGCTAACAAGGCTGGCAAACCAAGATCAGTCAGAGATGTAGGAATACATATAGATTCGTCGTTAAACTGTGCGAAAGACGATGATAGGAAATTGTCTCCGATAGATATGATAAAGGTATCAACCGCACATATGCCATTATCGTCTACTATCTTGAGTAATTCTATAGTCTCGGCATTGCCATCTTCAATGGCTGTGATCTCTATTGATGCTTGAGTTTGTCCTGCAGGAATAATGAATGAGTTAGCTGATAATGTATAATCAGATGGATCAGCGGCATCAGCACCATTTGATACGATTTGTATCGGAATCTCAGTCTGTTGAGATACTGGTGAATCAAACTCAATATTAAGTGTACCATTGGTGCATCCCTCATTTAGCACATTATCAAGACCTAAATTGGAAGTGATTGAATAGTTGGTTGTACCTATACTATTGCCCTCTAAAAAGACACCGCTATCTAAATCAAAATCCCTAGTATCACCTATTACAATTTTGATAGTATAAACTTCACATGGAATAAGTTCTGCTTTTGCCTTGAATACATCTAAGTACCCATCAAAAATAAAGTTGGGCCCTCCAGTATTGTCATTATAATACTGCGAAAAATTGAGAGACTCAGACGGTCCTTCACATACAAGATCAGGGTCAAAGTTAGCTGTTGTCGACCCTACAGTTCCGGGATTGACACTATTCGTCCATACTGGAAATGTAGTAAAGGTATTGCCAGAAGGATCATTAGTATCTGGTACTAAAGCTATGTTATCACGATCATAGGCCGCACCATTTGGATTGGGTCCTGAAATAAACATGCCCAGAACATCATTGATAATATCACAGGTATGCTCAGGGTACTCTTCAGACGCAAAAACATATCGAAGTTCAAAATCAGACTCTTGAGGAATAAACTGGATTTCTAATCCTACCACTTCTTTGAGTTCAGAAGGCGTAATCGCTTGAAGATCTGGATCTGTTGTTAACAAATCGAAATCCGCTGTACCTCCAGTATTCTCACTTGTATTTTCTTGGTCGATAACTCCGACACGTCCCGTGGACAATACCAATCCTTGATTGATACCGATATCAGCAGAACCATTATCAAAAAATCCTATTGACTGTCCACTACCAATCTGATTGATACTGACTACTCTGAGACCATTGCCAACGAATACATCTCTGACAAGCTGTTCTACGCTCAGGTCTGTATTATTACTGGTAGTTACTTCTATCTGGGAGTATAAAGGGGCATATGTGAGGAGTAGACATAGGAATGTAAGGCAGATTAAGATGCTTTGACAAGCACCGAACGGGGGATTATATGCTCTTTTTATACCTCTCACTATGAAAAGAATAATCAGCAAATCACAGGAACGGAAGACGTCCGATGTGTTTATTGATTATACTTGCTATTAACATTAAAAATACAATTCTCTATACATGAGACACTTTCTGAAGCTCGTCACCTCATCCTGTCTAGGTACTATTTTGGCTTTTTTTACATTTTTTTTCATTCTACTAGTGTTTACCCTACCAAAAGCACCTAATACGACCATTGCTAAGCAATCTATCTTACACCTCAAATTAGATCTCTCTACCCCAGAACTGACCAATAACGTGCCAACTAGCCCGTTATTATTCGACCAGACCACCTCAGTTGGACTAAATGACCTAAAACGTCTCATCCTTGAGGCGTCAACGGACGACAACATATCGGGGTTCCTTATCCAGACGGAAAACTCTGCACTATTGCCGACAAAAGCGATAGAAATTAACAGGGCAATCAAGACCTTCAAAGAATCAGGGAAATTCTGCTATGCATACGGCGACTTTTTTAGTCAAAGTGGTTACTTGATAGCTTCTGCTGCCGACAGCGTTTTTTTAAATCCAAATGGGTTTATAGATCTAAGAGGAATGGGCGTAGAAATCCCCTATTATCAGGGATTTGCCGAGAAAAGCAAAATACAATTTGACGTATATCACGCTGGCAAGTACAAGAGCGCCGTTGAACCTTACTACCGCAAAGAAATATCTAAAGAGAATCGATATCAAACGACAGAGTTCTTACATGATTTTGTAAATCACATGAGTACAGAAATTGCCGATAACAGATCGCTCACTCAAGAAACAATACTAGGCGCCATGCACAGGTTTGAGACGGACAATCCTGAAAATTGCTTGTCGCTCGGACTTGTAGATGGCATCATCTATGAAGATGAGTTAGAAGACAGACTTAAAGCATTAACAGATTCTAAGAAACTGAATTTAGTTACTCTGGAAGAGTATTATGCCAATAGTCCTTATGGTAAATCAAGTGGAAAAGACCGAGTAGCAGTGATCTATGCTGAAGGAGCTATTGATCAATTTGGAGACAATAAAGGCTCAATAACAGTAGAACGCTACGAAAAGGACTTGGACAAGATCAGTAGAAATGACAAGATAAAAGCTGTCGTATTGCGGGTTAATTCCCCGGGGGGTAGTGCTTTTGCGTCAGATGTGATCTGGGACAAAATCGAAAAATTGAAAGACGAAGGTAAAGTCGTGGTGGCTTCCTTTGGAGATTATGCTGCCTCTGGAGGTTATTATATCGCTTGTGGAGCAGATCTAATTGTGTCTGAGCCCACTACACTGACGGGCTCAATTGGAGTATTCTCAATGATGCCAAATTTCAATGGTTTCTTTAAAGAAAACTTGGGAGTAAACTGGGATACCGTTAGCACGGGTAATCATAACTTCATTTATTCAGCATTTACTCCAAAAAGCAAGGCCGATAATCTAAAATTGCAACAGAATACTGAACGCACTTACCAGAAGTTTCTGAGCAGAGTGGCAACTGGGCGATCCATGGACCCGGATGAAGTAAATGAAATAGCACAAGGTAGAGTGTGGAGTGGTGAGGACGCCTTACAAGTCGGATTAGTAGACACTATAGGCTCATTAGAAGAAGCGATAGCTATTGCCGCTGACTTGGCGGAAATAGATGATTACAAAACACTACAATACCCCGTAATCGAACAATCTGTTTATGAAGAACTGTGGACAGCCTTAATGAGTGAAGCATCAATAAAAACCAAGCTCAAGCCTGAAATCGAGCATCAATTATTACATAAGATTTACGAACGTCTTGAGCCAATCATACAAGCAACAGAAACACCTCAGGCTCGACTCCCTATCGTACTCTCTCAATAATATTTAAAATATTTGTAATGCTTGGAGAACCTTCGCTGCAATATCTATGTTTAAACAATGAAAATACATTATCCATAATTTCAACAACATGAAAAATTTAGTATTAATCCTAGTAGCAACACTTTTAAGTATTGCAGTTTGGGCTACAGATGATCACAAAGAAGTGAAAACCATCAACCCAGAAAAGAGCTCTGTGGCTTGGGAAGGTAAGAAAGTCACCGGCACGCATACTGGTCTTATCTCTATCTCTGAAGGTTCTTTAGAGTTTGACCACGGTAAATTAACGGGAGGAAATTTCGTTATCGATATGACTTCTATTACATCTACGGATTTAAAAGGGCCACCTGCTAACAAGTTGTTAGGCCACCTTAAGTCTGATGACTTCTTTGGTGTAGAAACTTTTCCTACAGCCGAGTTAGATATCACCAAAGTGACAAAAACAGATACTGGTTACAACGTAACCGCAAATCTGACTATTAAGGGAACCTCAAAGCCAGTGACATTTGACACTGTCGTAACTAAAGAGGGAGCAACTGCGGAGATTGTGATCGATAGAACGGAGTATGGCGTTAAATACGGATCAGGAAAGTTCTTCGAGAATTTAGGTAACAAAGCGATATACGACGACTTCACACTAAATGTAAACTTAGTCTTCTAAGAATCGTATAACTTATACATTTGATTTAGGCCATTCAGCACTACTGGATGGCCTATTTTTTTCGAGGCAAGTATGGTTTTATAATCAATCTCAAGGATTGGTCATAAGTGATGTAACTCCAAAACCAATTGAGGATGACGACCACCCTATTGCGGGCACCTATGAGTGCTCGGATATGAACCATCAACCATACTACCCAAGCAAAAAAGCCTGAGAATTTAAACTTGGGCAATTCTACCACCGCCTTATTGCGGCCTATTGTTGCCATCGAGCCCAAATCTTTGTACTCAAATCCATTTTTACTCTTTCCTTTTATGTGCTTGGCCAGGAAGTTGGCTTGCTGAATGGCCACTTGAGCTACCTGGGGATAACCGCGATCATATCCTTCAGCCTGTAAGTAAGAAATATCACCAATAGCATAAACATCCGACATCTCAGCGACTTCTAAATTCTGATTGACAATCAATCGATTACTGGGTCCCTTAGATTCGTCAGGTATTCCACCTATAACTGGACAAGTTACTCCTGCAGCCCAGATGACTTTCTTGGTTTGGATGGTACGTCCGCCTTTTAGATATACGTGGGTTTCATCTACATCTTCAACCCGAGTCTCAAGTGCTACCTCCACCCCTATTTTTTCTAATTCTGCCTTGGCCTTACTGGACGCATATTCACTCATCCCTGGGAGCAATCTCTGCCCGCCTTGGATGAGATAGATATCCATCTCCGACGCATCCAATTCTGGATAATCTTTTGGGAGTATGTAGTTTTTCATCTCAGCGAGAGCTCCGGCCATTTCTACTCCTGTTGGCCCTCCACCTACTACGACGATGTCTAATTTAGACTGTCTATCATCATAGTCCCTTGTGATCAGCGCATCTTCTAAATCCGACAATATCTCGTTGCGCACATACAGCGCCTGCGAAACAGATTTCAGTGGATAGGTATTATTCCTAAAGTTGTCATTGCCAAAAAAGTTGGAAACCGTACCATATGCCAGTACAAGGATATCATAATTGACATGTCCCAGTGGAGTAATAAGGCACTTAGCTGAACGGTCTATTTTGGTGACTTCTGTAACTCTGATCGTGACATTGGGCTTTTTCTGAAATGCCTTCCTAAGAGGAAATGAAATCGATGATGGCTCAAGTCCAGACATGGCAACTTGATAATATAGGGGTTGAAATTGATGAAAATTGTTCTTGTCAATCAATACAACTTGAAAGTCTGATTTGCTTAGCTTTTTAGCTAAAGTGAGTCCTCCAAAACCAGCCCCTACAATAACAATTCGCTGTTTATTGGATTCAGGAATATTGATTGGCATTAGAATCTTTTAAATTGGTGATTCGATTCAATTAATATAGAAATAAAAGTAAACTAACTAATGGAAGGAGCAGTATTAATGCCGCTATTCCCGCTTGAACTTGTGGTTTTTCCAGGACAGAATCTGAATCTTCACATATTCGAATCAAGATACCGCCAACTCATTCATGAATGCCAAAAACAACAGTTAACCTTTGGCATACCCAGATACAGAGAAGACACTCCGATGCAATATGGCACCGAAGTAAGGATAGTCAAGATTGCCATGACATATCCTGATGGCAGAATGGATATCATTACTCAAGGCGTTGGACCGTTAGTAGTCAACCGATACCTCAAAAAACATCCTGACAAGCTATATCCGGGGGGATATGTAACTCGACAATATTGGGATAATGACGGAATAAACCAGCTCTACAAAGACCTTAAAGAGCGGCTCTTAAGCTTGTATGAATACATGAACATCACCAAAATTCCCAAGATTCTATCTGGGCCGTTTACCACCTTCCAGATCGCTGAGAAGGTCGGTTTTAATCCTGATCAAGAATATGCCTTCTTACAAATTCCAGGTGAGGAAGAGCGGCAGCTTTACATGTTAGATCATCTGAGTCTGCTGATTCCTAAAATTAAAGCAATGGAAGAAATGCGTAAAAAAATTCAGATGAATGGGCATTTCAGGAATGTTATACCCCCAAAAGTCTAAATTAGTATCCAAACAACAATTATGAGAACAGCACTGCTCATCTTATTCCTATGTAGTATGGGCATTGGATGCAAACAAGATATAACTGAGAAAGCATCAATAGAGGATTTAATACAAAAGAAGGCTATCGTTGCAAATGCAGGTATTGCCAGTGCTCACCCTGCTGCATCGCAGATTGGTCTTGACATTCTTAAAGCTGGTGGTAATGCCGTAGACGCAGCAATTGCCACACAATTTGCTCTCGCCGTGTGTTATCCAGTTGCTGGCAACATCGGAGGTGGTGGATTTATGGTCATCAGAAATACCGACGGAACTGCGGCTACATTAGACTTTAGAGAGATGGCTCCAGCAGCAGCACATGCGGACATGTATCTCGATGACGAAGGAAATGTAATCAGTGGCCTAAGTACATTCGGACATCTGGCATCAGGAGTGCCCGGAAGTGTAGCCGGCATGGTCGCAGCTTTTGATAGATATAGCAAGTTAAAAGATTGGAAAGCGCTCGTAGAGCCATCCGTAAAATTAGCATCAGAAGGTGTCGAATTAACTTCTCGAGAGGCAAGCAATCTTAATAATCGACGAGAGGACTTCCTAAAAGCAAACACCAGACCCACGAGGTTTACAAAAGACGGGAAATGGAACAAAGGTGAGCTCCTAAAACAACCTGAGTTAGCACGGGTGATGGAGGCCATAAGAGATCATGGGTTTGATGGATTTTATCGAGGATGGGTGGCCGATAGTATCGTGACGGAAATGAACCGAGGAGACGGAATCATTACCCACAAGGATTTAGAAAACTATAAAGCAAGCTGGCGTACGCCCGCCATTGGTCAATATAAAGGTCATCAGATCATCTCAATGCCTCCACCATCAAGTGGTGGTATCGCACTGCAGCAGTTGCTCAGTAGCATAGAGCCATATGATATCGGGTCATATGGATTTCAGAGTAAAGAGGCTATTCACCTGATGGTCGAAGCAGAGCGTCGAGTGTATGCCGATCGTGCAACTCACCTCGGGGACAGCGATTATTACGATGTACCGATTGGAGGTCTTATGGCAGACGTGTACAATACGAACCGTATGGAATCATTCGACCCAACTGCTGCGTCAAAGAGTGACGATATTAAAGCTGGGACACCTGCACCGGAGGAAAGCGAGCAGACGACTCACTTCTCAATTGTAGATGATGAAGGTAACGCAGTATCCTTGACGACCACCATAAACACAGGATACGGTTCAAAGGTAGTTGTGGGAGGGGCTGGATTCTTTCTCAATAATGAGATGGATGACTTTAGCGCCAAGCCTGGAGTTCCTAACTTTTTTGGGCTTGTGGGCAATGAAGCTAACAGCATACAACCAGGTAAAAGAATGCTCAGTTCTATGTCTCCAAGCATCGTGGTAGATCCTCAAGGTAAACTTAAGATTGTGGTCGGAACACCAGGAGGATCAACAATCATTACCTCAGTATTTCAAACAATTGTAAACATCATCGATTTTGACATGGATGCTAGCGAGGCTACGCAAGCCTGTAGATTTCATCATCAATGGCTACCGGATATGACATTTTACGAGCCCGAGTGTTTTGATGAGGAACTCATTAACTCATTGACTGAAATGGGTCATGTACTAAAATCTCGAGCTGATGTAACCGGTGGGAGTGGCCTGATTGGAAAGATCGAAACAATCTTAGTCCGTGACGATGGCCAACTCGAAGTTGCCGCTGATCGTAGAGCAGATGATACGGCGATGGGCTATTAATCAAACCAATCTATTAAATGGCTAGAAATATAATCAGTGTTATCATTGGTATTGCGACAGCGGGTATAGTCGTATACTTTATCCAAAACGTCAGCATTGCCTTGTTTCCATTGCCTGAAGATCTCGACCCGAGAGATATGAATGCCATGAAAGAGCATCTCGCTACTTTACCTCCATTAGCTTTTGTGTTATTACTTTTGGCTCACTTTTTTGGAGCATTGGGAGGAGCTGCTGTCGGATCAAAAATCGCCTCATCTCACCAGTTTAAGCTCTCCATGATTATTGGAACATTTATGTTGATCATGGGTATCATCAACTTGTTCACGATCCCCCACCCTTTGTGGTTTATGGTGGTAGATATGTTCACCTACTTGCCGGGTGCTTTTATTGGGTATAAGATCTATCAGCGGTTTATGCCAAACTAAGCTGCGTGATATAAGATCTCTTGGATTAACTCGCGCAATAGTTCAGCGGGGTCGTTTCTTCGACTCCCAATTCCTTTGCTTTTCAAGTCAGCTTGAGATATTGCATTCAGAATATGTCTGATCTTGTCAGGTCTATATTTTGATTTTGCCGCAATAAACTCACGCACCGCAAAAGGAGGAACTTTCATGATGGACGCCAACTCCTTTTCGTTATTGGTTCTGGCCTGACTAAGGATCAATAGCCTTTGAAAATGATTAAATAGGCTGGGTATGATCATTTGAATCGGATTCTTCTTTATGTTGCGAGCCAGATTGTCAGTAATGAAAAAAGCTTTAGACTTGTTGACATAGCTGATGTGCTTGAGCAACTCAAATACGTTATAATCCTTACTGATCCCAACATACCTCTCTACATCGTCAGCATCAATAACCTTATCGGCAGACACATTGAGCTCAATCTTATCGATCTCATTGACGAGTTTTTTTAAGTCCGATCCTATGTACTCGCAGAGGAGCTGACTTGCACGTGCATCAATCTTGCGAGATTTTGATCGGAGATAGTTGGACAGCCATGTATTGAGCTTATGTGCCTTGACAGGCTCAGAATGGAAGAATGCGATTTGGGGGCTTTTTTTTGCTTTGGCGACCCATGACCATCTACCATCGACTTTTTTATTAACATGAGCGATGACTAAAACCGTATGCTCTACTGGATGCTCTATATAGCTATCCAGCTTTTTTATATCCTTAAATGCTTGTGCCTCTTTGATAATCACGACTCTACGTTGGCTCATCATCGGAAACTGGCGTGCTTCATCATGCAAAGTCTTAATATCGATATCCCGACCATAAGCCACAATCTGATTAAATGCCTTCTCCGCATCTGTCAATACACCACTCTCTATTTCGCCTACGATCTGATCGATATAATACGGTTCTTCTCCATGTAGGATGTACATGGGCTTAGGTGATCCTGAACGGATCTCATCGATTATCTGGTCTGGACTAGTATATATCATGTGTTACTCGAAAGTGATAACTGTGGATGATTACAAACTTATAAAGTTATGACTGAAGTGAACCCAATAAATACAATTGTATGTTATTAGGATGTATGAGGCTACTGAGTTTATTATTATTAATCGGTTGGATACAGGTATCATTCAGTCAGGAGAATGTCTCTTGGGAGGAGCTTGCTGACGTAGAGTGGACGGAGACCTATGATACCACCACATCGATATCCCTGCTCATTGCGGACTTTGGCTCAAATGCCTTGAAACATAAAGACAGCGAGATTTATATATCTGGCTATGTTATCCCTCTTGATGCTTTGGGGATACAGTTTGCCTTATCTCGCACCAATTATGCTTCGTGTTTTTTCTGTGGTCAGGCTGGGCCAGAAACCGTAATGGATCTACTCGTATCTCCTCGAACCATACCAGTCACTAAATACAACAATACTCTACTCAAATTCAAAGGAACTCTAATCCTCAAAGAAGTCAATCCAAACGGATTTAACTATCAGCTGATCAATGCAGAACTGGTGAA
>CAZJTO010000038.1:12883-14694 GCA_964548935.1 uncultured Saprospiraceae bacterium | reverse complement strand
CCATCCCGATCTTTGATTATACATAATTCAGTAGATGCAGAGATAACGAGCATTTAAATCTATTAAGTATGATATAAAGAGCATGGCTTATGGTAAAGCTGAATTATCGCATTTTTGTACCATGGCGGAAGTGGCAGAAAAAGCTGATATCAGATCATTGTCAATCTCAGATCTCGAGGGTGAACTGGTCAAATTGGGCCAACCAAAGTTTCGTGGTCGCCAGATTTATCAGTGGTTATGGCAAAAAGGGGCAAACAATTTTGAGGAGATGACAAATCTCAGTGTGGCCCTACGTGCTCAACTGACTGAGTCATATGAAATACGCGGTATACATCAGGACCTCATGCAACACAGCTGGGATGGCACCATCAAGGTCAGATATAAACTCCATGATGGTCATATGATAGAGTCAGTCTTAATCCCCGTCCCGCAAGAAAAACGATATACCGTCTGTGTATCCTCACAAGTGGGCTGCAGCCTCAGTTGTAAGTTTTGTGCCACAGGACAGATGAAGCGAATGCGTAATCTTACCCCTGGAGAAATATACGATCAGGTCTATCGGGTCAATCAAACTTGCAATGCGCAATATGGAGCCAACCTTACTAATATCGTATACATGGGCATGGGTGAGCCGCTGCTCAACTATGCCAATGTCATGAAGAGCATAGATCTTATCTCCTCTCCTGATGGATTGGGCATGTCAGCGAAGCGCATTACACTCAGCACGGCAGGTGTGGCTAAAATGATCCGCAAGCTTGCTGATGACAACTCTAAGGTGAATCTGGCACTGTCACTTCATGCTGCTGATGATCAAAAACGCAACGAGATCATGCCGATCAACGAGCAAAACGATTTGGAATCATTAGTCGACGCCATCAAATATTATTATCAAATCACAAAAAACAAGATCAGCTACGAGTACATCACATTCAAAGGGTATAATGACTCTCATGAGGACGCTCGAAAGCTGATAAAGCTCTGTAAACACTATCCTGTCTTAGTCAATATCATAGAATATAATCCCATAGATGGCGTGGATTATGAGAAGTCAGAGCCAATAACTATCGATCAATTTGCCTCAGTGCTAAGGAACAATGGAATCATGGTTACCGTCCGCAAGAGCCGCGGCAAAGATATTGACGCCGCCTGTGGTCAACTAGCTAATAAAGAATGATGATCGCTAAGATTAAAAGCTGGTATCGATTTATAAACCCTAAGTTTCAGACGGTTCATCTGGACTATCCTGTCCAAGTGAAACCACGTTATACCAAAGAAAATGGAGGGCACCCCGAATTACAAGAAATTATAGTCCAACATGAGTCTGTATATGCGGAAATAATCACTCAAGTAGTGAATCATCTAGATCGATTCAGATCATGGCAGGCTGTCTCATCACAACAGGATGATTCTAAGCCTCAGTGGGGCAATGGTTTCTTACCCGCACTGGATATGATGATGTTATACACGATGGTTGTACATCATAGTCCTAGGAACGTGATAGAAATTGGATCAGGCAACAGCACAAAAGTGATCAAGGCTGCATTAATGGATCACGATATAGCGTCGAGCATAACATCTATAGAT
Source organism: uncultured Saprospiraceae bacterium (assembly GCA_964548935.1). Taxonomy (GTDB): domain Bacteria; phylum Bacteroidota; class Bacteroidia; order Chitinophagales; family Saprospiraceae; genus GYS-P2D. The sequence continues at coordinate 13,110 of CAZJTO010000038.1, read as the reverse complement.
CCTGATCCTAGAGCAACAATAGACGATCTCTCTGATCGCATCATAAGAAAAGGGCTTGAAGACTGCGATATCAATGAAATATGTGATCAGCTGAACGCGGGAGACATATTATTCATTGATAACTCTCATCGCGTACTTCCCAATTCTGATGCGATGGTGGTATTCACTGAGATATTGCATCGCCTCAAGACTGGAGTGATCGTACATATCCATGATATCTACATCCC
>CAZJTO010000038.1:8493-12783 GCA_964548935.1 uncultured Saprospiraceae bacterium | reverse complement strand
ACACTCCATTGATAGGTTGTCAAAGGATTGAGTCTTGATGTAAGCATAAAGGTATCAACTACTTCGCCTAATAACATATTCAACACCTCTGCACCTGTGTCATCGAGAAGTCTAAGTCGAAAATCGATTGTAGACTCCGTCGTAGACCATTGAAATGTTGGCTCAAGTTCGACGTCAACTTCTCCAGATCCTGGAGATAATTGTTGAATGGCAAGGTCATCGATCTGTACCGAGACAGGTATGTCCATAGATGTGCTCCCTTGAGTATCTGTAATAATTAAAGCCAACGTACCATTGGCTGAATCGAAGAATCTACTACCATCGTTGAGCGTTATCTCAAGGTCGCTTCCGCTATTGGCATCAACGGGCTGACCTATTAAATTCCCTTCAGCATCTTGCAACTCAATAGATATAGCATTATCATAATCTCCTGCCAAATCTATCGTAAATGTAATTGGCTCAAAAAACTGCTCACATAAGAACAATTCTGATGGACTCACAGCAAGTGAACGATTGAGCGAACCTTCATCGGCTTGACAAAGCTCTAAAGCCCAAGAGTTAAAAACTCCATCATCAAATTGTACTCTATCACTAACTTCTATAGACCACACACCTTGTGAAGAAAGACCGCTAAAAACGCTTAGGCTTTGTTCTGGTCGGTACCGTATTCCATCAGTAATTGGGCACGAAACATTTGAAAGTGTACTCTGATCATCAAAGGACAAGTCGAAATTTTCATTAGATCCACATTGACCCGTTAGCAATAACACCCTTGTCCCATTTGGCCCAATAAGTGTCATGTCGAGATCTCCAACAAAGGTGTGAGATCCATTGACGTTAAGAATATTGATGTCGTCAATTATAAAATCTTCAGTAATCTCTATCGACGAAATCGCTGGCTCAACTTGATCGGAAATGGTAAGTGGATCATTTGAAGATACCACCTGATCACAGTTCTGATCGCCAGAATCCGGATTTTCTTCTTCCTCTGCAATTGTGCCATCAATTAGGCAGAGCTCTAAGCTCCAAGAATCAAATCTGCCACCATCAATATTGAAAGCATCTGTAATCTCTAACGTCCATCTACCCTGAGATGACATACCATCAAATACGGATAGAGGTGATACTGGCCGATATACAGTGCCATCATTAAATGGGCAACTGACATTGACATTCTCACTCTCGTCATCAAAGGAGACATTGAAGTTGTCTTCATTACCGCATGCTTGTATCAACAGATTCACTCTTCTCCCATCAGGACCGATCAATCGGAATCCAAGATCAGAAATGAAAGTATGCGTCCCGATGATATCCAAAACATTGAGATCGGCGATCTCAAAATCTTCTGAAATCATAATAGTGCTACTTACCACATTAGGAACAGTTGATATGGTAAACGGTCCATCCGATGAAGTAATACTGCTACAAGAAATGTTAGCCGTTGTGAATGAAAAAACCGGCGAAAAGCCACTTGTTCCACAAGAATTGATCGACTCCACACGCCAGAAAAATGTTGTTGTTGGATCAAGACTCGGAATGTTTAATTCAGTTTCACTGAGATCTGAAGCACTAAAGAAGACCTGATCAAAATCTGCAGATGTGGACAATTCAATATTATAATTGTCGCCTGTTTCTGTCCAGCTGAAAATCGCATCAAAACTCACATCTTCTTGATTGTTGAGTGGTGATAGCGCTTCTGGTCTATTAGGAATCTCCGTATCCAAACTCGCAGCAAGAGTTGCTGTTTCAGTACCAAATTCATCTTGTAATAAGATTTCGATTTGTCCATCAAAATCAGTAGTCAACTGACTTATATCTAGTGTTACCGTAACTGAAGAATTAGGTGATAAACGGTTAGATGACAACGAACCAGAAACACCTGAAGGTAATTCTGCTAATGATACATCAGCTCCATTTTCATATCCCGAACTCACTGTAAGAATAGTCTGAACTGTCGAGCTATTAGCACTACAAGCCGAAATACTCATCGGGCTAAGTGATGCCAAACTCACGCAAGATCTTCCCGTCATTATACGACGCCCAGTATTACCAGGATCGAGCCAATCACTTAATCGAGACTGTGGTGTACCCCCACCTGTCCAACTCACCAGTAGCATCCCGTATTCATCGAATTCATCGTTGCCACAGGCTGCCAAGCCGCCCGTTAACTGACCGATGATCTCTCCATCAGTAGTATAGAGTGGTGATCCAGAAGAACCAGGCTCCGTGGTACCAAAATCCCAATCGTTCACACGCATAAAGAAATCATTAGAAAATGGAACTGTCCGATCAAAATCGAAACTTATTCTTTTCTCTTCAGTATTTGGATGATGAATACAAAATGCGGTATCGAATACGGTTTCTTCTACATTCCATCCAGAATAGAATGGTTGGAAAGCAGGATTTACGTCATCGTCCAATTCTATCAAAGTGAAATCTGATGTTTGAAACTCTGCTACTACTCGTGATCCCGAGTTAAAGTTAGTCATGGGTCCATCACCGTTTGCCCCACTCGCCGCCGAACCAGGAGGTCGACAGGTAGAATTCTCAAAGTTCCAATAGACGACTACAGTTGCCGCATTTTCTTGCCGTAGTTCGCAATGAAACGCCGTTAAAAAATAGGGCGTACAGTCATTTTCAGTTGTGTTGATTAATGATCCAGTACAAGCATTAAACCCATTGATAGAATACATACCTACACTATTAATCAGATCTCTATATCGATCTATCAATGCAAATCCATCATCCGCATCACAGACAACATCGACATTACACGAACCCGATAATGCCGCACCAAATCCAGCAAAGTCGTGATTTACCTTAGTCAGGTTAGCAACCAGGTCTGCTCTCTCATCTGCATCCACTTGTATCTCAATAGTTATGTCATCTCCAGGTATAATTGGTGACCACCACTGCCTGTGATCTTCATTGTCATCAGCAGTTAATGGGCCGATCACATGTGTCTTATCTGTGTCCGATAGAAACAAGACCGCCGAAGGGGGTAGATAGAAATCTTCAAAACCTAAATTGAGTGAATACGCACCAGGACTTTTGACACGCAGTCGCCATACTTCTCGGTCGCCCTCAACGCTCTCCCAAGTACCTCGTTGATCAATCTTAAAATTTGTGTTGATTGGCTCTGCAAATGTGAGTGGTCCAGCGTTTTTAGATTGCCTCTTAACCTTGTCTCTGAGCTTTACGTTGTCCTGATCTGGTAACGTCTCCACATCGATGGTTTCTACTGGGCTCAGGCCATCGTGCAACCACAAAGATTGCCCCGATAAATTCGAAACAAATAGTAAAGTGAAGAAGAAATATATACAACGTTGCATCATTGATTTCAATTCAATAGTGGAAGTTAATCATTTAGAGCATCTAAATCCAGCCATATTTTATAACGAATTAGTAAATCACAGACACATCTCCCTGTGCCTCCTCTTGTTGTATGCCAAACGACAATACTGCTCGATAAAGATATACTCCAGGATCCACAACTTCATTTTGAAAGGTTCCATCCCAAAAAGCCTCTATCGCCTGTATTGGAGTCTGTGACAATGTATAAACTTGATTACCCCATCGATCAAAAATACTAAGCTCGTCAATTACAATTGGTGCGTCTTCAGCGCCAAATACTCCGAAAACATTGTTGCCTTGCGTTGAAAATGGGTTGATCGCATTCGGAATAAAATAATCTGGAAAGTCTTCACAAAAAATTTCTAATAGACACTCCGAGTCCATGCAATCTATAAGCCCATCTTCATCATTGTCTATGCCATCACTACAGAAACCCATCTCCACAGGGCAAGTAACATTACTCCCTATAATAACAGGGTTTTGATCATTCTCTGCAATGCAACCAGTAATGTTATTTTGTATGAAGACGTTATAGCGTCCTATCGAGAGATCTGTAACCTGTGTACCAGCTACATAAGTAGCTCCACTATCTATACTTATTGAGAAGTTACCTTCGAGATCATTAATCAAGGAGATTGCACCGTCAGATAAATCTGGACAATCAGAAGCATCTACTATATCCACATCGGCAATCATAGGAATACAATCCGGATCATCGCAATCGACTAATCCGTCATCGTCATTGTCGATACCGTCAGAGCAGAGAACATCATTATTTTCAATGCATTCTTCTTGCTCTAACCTAACAAAGGTCATAATCATGCATTCAGAGACGTCATTCTTACGGATGAAAATCTCATAGTCCCCAGCTGGTAAATCTGTAAAGATACTGTCCTCTTGAAAGGTGATTCCATCTAAGCTATAGCTGGCATTGCC
>CAZJTO010000038.1:0-8393 GCA_964548935.1 uncultured Saprospiraceae bacterium | reverse complement strand
CAAAGAATATAATAATTAGAAAGCGACACAATCTCATAGGCTAATTCACCTAAAACAAAACAACAAATTGGGTGTAAATATTGCCGAAATAATATTAAAGAAAAGACCTATATGAATTAAAAGTCTCCTGTTGTATCAACTGGCTCTGTTTCAAATTCTTCATCGAACATATCTTCAAACTCATCATCAAAAACTTCCAAGTCTTTCTTTTGCTGCAATCGCTCTTCCTGTTCTATTTCTGGCTCCTTCTGTTTATAGCGTGAACAGTCGATGATATCTTCTATTCCTGTTGGCGGTTCGGGGAAAGTAGCGTTGACATCAAAACCTATTTCTTCTGATGCCTCGATCATCTTCAGATAATTCTGATATACCGGTCTTGCCATGACAAAACCCTGACCATTATCCAAAGTGTGAAACCTGACCCACTTCTCATCGCCTCCGACCCATACTCCAGTGACAAGATTAGGTGTGATCCCAATAAACCAACCGTCAGCATAATCATTAGTTGTTCCTGTCTTGCCACCATTAGGACTCTTCAAGCCCAATCCAAAGCCTCCTCCAGTATTATTCTGTAGCATGTCTACCATGACTGCATTATAGGTTGGATTCAACGCTCGTCGTTGAAACTTCGAGCTGCGATAGATGACCTTACCATTTTTATCTTCTATGCGATCTATAAATACGGGCTCAGTATAAATCCCATTATTGGAAAATGTAGTATACCCTCCCGTAATTTCCATGAGCGATAGATCCACAGATCCAAGAGCAATAGATGGTACTCTTGGGACCATAAGCCTCCCTCCCGGAAGTCGTTCGTTTTTATCTATTCCCACATTGTTTAGTAGATCTCGTACCAGCTCGATAGTACCCATCTCTTTGACGATCCGAATCGTGATAGAATTTTTTGAATAAAGTAATCCTTGATATAGGTTATACATGTTCTCTGTAAAGAGGCCATTCGCATTAGATGGCGACCACTCGGCGTCGACCTGAAAACTGGCATCTCCAGGTGCTATAGTATACTGCCTATCGCTAAACTCTTGGCAGGGGGAGATTCCTTGTACGCCTATGGCTGTAGCATATACAAACGGCTTAATAGTCGAGCCGACTTGTCTACGCACGGTGACATGATCAAACTTAAAATATCGATGGTCTGCTCCACCGACCCATGCCTTAATATGACCATTGCTAGGATCAACGGATAGCAAACCTCCTTGGAGATGCCTCAGGTGAAACAAAAGGCTATCCATACGAGTCATAGTCTTAGTCTCATATCCTTCCTCGTTATAAGCAAATATCTGAGCCTCAACTTTTTCTTTCATGGATTCCTTCATTGCCGCTTTAAAAGCGGACCACTGAGTCTTAGCAGCGTCCGACTTGACTACCTTGCGATATCCATCTCTGACCTCATTAGGGATTTCATTCAAATAATTAATATCATTCATTAAGCGCCGGATAGTAGGCTCCTTGATATCAAGACCAAATTCTTCCTGAGCTCTTTCAGCTATATCATTAAAATATTTCGCATACAATGACTTGTAGGTTTCTGTATCTCTGACTCTGCGATCCACGGTCTCCATTATGCGCTTCTGCTTATCCTCATCGGCTTCAAAAGTCAGTGGGTCCTTTCGATCCCATGCTGCCCAGTAGCGCTTCTGGAGAACAGCTAAATGCTCCCATAATGCTTTCTCTGCCAGTTGTTGATACCTTACGTCAATAGTCGTATATACCTTGAGCCCATCACGGTAGATGTCGTATTGCCCCCCTTCAGGTTTATGATATTCGTCTTTTATTAATAGCGTTTTGATCCATTTAGTCAATTCACTTCGGAAGTAGGGGGCAATCCCTTCACTTTGATTGACCCTCTTAAAATTTGACATATCAATAGGCTGAGCAACAAGGCTATCTAGGCTCGCATCAGAGACTAAGCCACGATTGGCAAGCAGTCCTAACACCACATCTCTGCGACCTTTGGTACGCTCCGAGAATCTTACCGGATTGAACCGAGCTGGGTTCTTCAGCATGCCAACTAGTGTTGCCGCTTCTTGAATATCCAATTCTCTTTGATCCTTGCCAAAATATATCTCGGCTGCAGACTTAATCCCATGTGCGCCGTTGATAAACTCAAACTTGTTGAGATACATGGCCACAATCTCTTCCTTAGTATAGCTTCTCTCGAGTTTTACTGCGGTGATCCACTCTTTAAATTTTATTGATGCTATACTCAATGCACGAGACATCTTAGACTTGTTATTCAATGATTCTCTATCAAATAATAACTTGGCTAATTGCTGCGAGATGGTGCTACCTCCTCCCGCGCTACTTTGCCTCAGAAGTACACTTTTTAACGCTACTCGCACTAGTGCTCTAAAGTCAATACCAGCGTGATTAAAGTACCTGGAGTCTTCAACACTATAGAGCGCGGCTCGCACATGTGGTGACAGTTCGGCATAATCAATAAATTGACGATTTTCTATATAGTACTTGCCAAACTCTTCCTCATTAGTATCATAGATAATCGAAGCCAAATCGTATTTAGGGTTTTCCAAATCCTCAAAACCTGGCAGATCCCCCGATGCAACCGTTGCAATAATGATTACACCCGCAAGTAAGCTCAATATAGTGCCGGCCCATAGCAGGCGTGTTAGCCACTTAAGCCACGTTCGTTCTGTATCGCTACGCCAAAAATTAGCAATCGACTGTGTTATCTTAGTCATTAGGTCATTCTCCTATCTAAGAATCTAAGATAGATAAGGTAATGGAAAACAATACTCAGAGTACCATAAGATTAATAATCTGGTTCATTTCCAAGGTCTTCACTTGAATCATCCTCAGGATTTAACAAGGCGGCATACTTAGAGCAATCTAACTCGACATCCACATCATCTGGATAGTTAAATACAGCCTCAGTGATTAAACCAATTTCCTTGTCAGATTCTACTCTGCTCATGAAATCGAGAAAATATGGTCGGGCCATATACGAGCCTTGGCCATAATTGAAATCTGTAAATCGTATCCATGGATACTCACCTCCTACCCATGTGCCCGTCACTAGGTTAGGGGTGATCCCCATAAACCATGCATCCACGTGATCATTCGTTGTACCTGTCTTTCCTCCAAATTCGGATTTTACCTTCCACGATACAGCACTTGCGGCGTACTTGAGCATCTCAACCATGACATAATTATAGTCCTCGGGTATCGAGCGATGAGAAGAAACTTCACTTCTGTATATTTCAACTCCATGACGGTCTGTAATTTTCTCAATAAAGATGGGCTCTACGCTCACACCGTTATTCGCATAGGTGCTATATGCCGTAGTCATTTCCAGCACAGAGACATTAGGAGTGCCCAATATAATGGAAGGATATCTTGGAATCTTACCAGCACCGATACCCATGTTTTCTGCAAGTTGAATAATGCCATCGACAGACCCAATCTCACGAACCAACCAGGTAGATACCGAGTTGAGTGATTTTTTCAAAGCCTCCTTGAGGGTCACTCGCTCATTAGAAAAAGTGCCGCGAGCATTTTTGGGCGACCAACTATCATCAAGATTGAAATTTCTCTCATTGGCGGGTATGGTATATTGTATGTCTTCGACGGGATAGCACGGAGAGTAGCCATTCATAACTGCAGTTGTATACAGGAATGGTTTGAATGTTGATCCCGCTTGACGATTAGCGTTGACATGATCGTACTTCCAGTGGGTATAGTCAACTCCACCAACCCAAGACTTAACAAAACCAGTTTTGGGATCCATAGCAACAGAACCAATCTGAAGATGGTTGAGCATATGCTTAATACTATCCATAGGTGTCATGACCTTCTGGACGGTACCGTCATAAGTAGGAACCGTCAACTTCTCCCTGGTATTAAATGCTTTTTTAGTCGCCGTCCCTAATTCTACCCAAGAGCGTTTCAGTTTGGGCCAGTGCTCCGAGTTCATGATCTGTTGATAAACATCACGCTGCTTTCGACTGATGGACTCGCGATCTATAAGATCAGATAGATAATTATCATCCTGATCCGCCCTGTACATTCTGATAATGTCTGCATTCCACAATCTGACATTTTCTATATCACTACTGATAGTATTACTGATTTCTACAAGGTAGGTCTTGCGGAGTGCAGCATAGCGTGCAGAGTTTTCGACTTGTGAGTTGAGAATACCGTTACGCGACTTGAGATTTTCCTGTCCGTCCTCTGTATGTTCCCATAGGTCTCTACCTGACCAGGTGTTTTCAAACTGTCGTTGCAAGGCGGTCATATGTTTTTCTGCAGCTGCTTCGGCGTGCCTCTGATAGCGACTATCAATGGTCGTATATATCCTCAATCCATCATTATCTAGGTCATATGACTCGCCACCTGGCTTAGTGATATTATTCTCAACCATGAGATTGCGCACATACTTTTTGAGTTCTGACATAAAGTGCGGCGCCAGACCATTATAGACTTCTTTTCGTCTAAAATTGCTCACATCCAATTCTTGAGAGCGAGCTTCTGCATACTCTTCCTCTGTGATATAGTCCCGTTTGCGCATCTGTGCTAAAACCGTCTTTCGTCGGCTTTCCGCCCGATCTGGAAATCTGATGGGGTTGAAGTAATATGGGTTTTTAAACATCCCTACGAACATGGCTGCTTCGTTGAGAGTCAGGTCCTTTTGGTTCTTGCCAAAATAAACCTGTGACGCCGCCGCAACACCATTGGCACTATAGTAAAAGTCGAACTTATTATAAAACATGGCTAAGATCTCCCCTTTAGTATAACGCCGCTCAAACTCTACAGCAATGACCCATTCCTTCATCTTTTGCCAAATGCGCTTAACGGGGTTGGAGCTTCTCTGCGCCGTAAAAAACTGCTTAGCTAATTGTTGTGTGATCGTACTTGCCCCACCTCTTCTACCCAAGAGGATCGCTGCACGCATCAAGGAATAACTATCTATTCCGCTATGGCTAAAATATCGATGATCCTCCGTAGCCACCAAGGCATCTATAAGATATGGGGACAACTCCTCATATTGGATCCACTCCCGATTCTTGCTGAAATAACGATCTATCTCTACCCCATCACTGCTGTAGATGAGCGTGGCCTGCTCAAAGGTGGGATTCTCCAATTCATCAGTGTTGGGCATCTTAGTTTTGGCTACATACATAAACAATGACATGATCCCAATAAATCCTAAAATGACTATGCTCCACAGAGCCAAGAATATATACTTATAGGGGATATTATAGAAAGACTTTTCTGCCATCCTATATGGAACAAATATGTCTGAAGATTATTATTTGATGCGAGCTAATAAATAATCAAGACTATCCTTGATCTCCTCATGACTCACATCGATATTATAGTTCCCTGCCCCTATGTTGTCGAGTAGCGAGAAAAGCAGTTTGCCACCTTTATTCTTCTTATCGCTGGATAGGACAGTTATGATTTCGTCAGCCCTATTGAGTAAACTGAGGTTCATATCATCATATATTGTCAAGAATCCATCTGTGATCTCATCCAACTGAGCTGAGGAGATATATCCACGTTCTTGAGATATGTACGACTCGCATATCATGCCGGCTGCGATCGCCTCACCATGTAAAAGTGGAGTCGATGTACTAAAAGAAATCGATTCTATAGCATGGCCAATAGTATGCCCAAAATTGAGAATCTTGCGCATTCCTTTTTCCGTGGGATCTTCTTCTACGACTGCCTTTTTGATTAAGATAGATTCGTAGATCTCTCTATTCCAATCCGTCTGACCCCAATCACTCTTAGGGAGTCGAGTCCAGATATCAACGTCCTTGATGAGCGCATGCTTGAGCATCTCGGCATATCCACTGCGCAGCTCCTCACGAGGCAGGGTCTTAATAAACTGAGCATCCACAATGACTTGATTGGGGTTTTTAAAAAGACCAATAAAATTTTTTAAGCCCTTGAAGTCTACAGCTAATTTCCCACCTATTGATGCATCTACCTGTGACAACAGCGTCGTGGGAATCTGGACGAAGTCAATCCCTCTCATATAACATGATGCCGCAAATCCTCCCATATCTCCAATTACCCCACCTCCGAGATTGATGACTAAGCCATGTCGATCGACATACTGCTTGCTCATCTGGGACCATATAGACTCACAGGTCTGTAATGTCTTATGCACTTCTCCACTATTGATCTCCACCAGATTAAAGTCAACCAATTGAAGACTCTTTAATCGTGGGAGGCAATGCTTGAGTGTATTTTCGTCAACGATGACTGTTATTGATGAGTAGACTCGATCCTTGAGATAGCGCTGAATGGCCTCATCTGCATTCCCATAAACTACCGTATAATCAGCTACTGATATTTCTTTCATCTCAACGGTCTATCGATCATCCAAAGTTGATTTGGATGGTTTCGTTTTTATTAAGGTTAAGCAAGTGATGAGCGTTACCCATATTAACAGCTATTTCTAATAGATTGATGGTATTAAAAAATGCACATACGTCGCCTATCAGCGAATCACTATATGATGAGGATAGGCGTGTGATTGGATCACGACTCTTGTAGTAGATAGCATAAGGCCGGTTGGCCCTGACTTGCTCAAATGTCCGCTGATCTAGATTGACGATTACATTGCCAAACTGATCGATATGTACTATTGTCGCTCTAATCTGTTGAGTTGTAATCACAGGTTGTAGGCTAATCTTACGGTCAAAATTTTGAAGAGGCTGGACAAACAACTCTTGATATCTCTTGGAGGCAATGATAGCAATTGCTGCGCCAACAATTTCATACTGATTCTGGGTATTGAGGTTATCACTGATTTGCCATATATGATCCATTGACAGGTCAGTAAAGACTAGTGAAAACAACCCATTATTAGGACCGATAAAATAGTGCCCTTTGTAGCTGATCATGATCAGCTCACTTTTGGCACTATAGAAGGAGTTGACACATACTACGTGGATCGTACTTTCTGGAAAATGCTCAAAAGTGCTCTGAAGATAGAAGGCCGCCTCCATGATATCATGTCTAGTAATATCATGCGATATATCGACCACAGAAGCCTCTGAGTACTGCTTGAAGATGGCAGCTTTGAGCAAGGCTACATAATAGTCTTTTGCTCCAAAATCAGAAATAAGAGTGATCAAGCCCATCAGGCCATTTAATTTTGACCAAAGAAAAACAAAATTGTCGGGGATTCTTAACAGTATAAATCATTAGTCCCTACGAATTTGATAATCTTTGAGCAGGTGACTCAAAACAATACTATCTTAATGGTATTAATGAACTACCAATAAGATAAATCGTCATTTTTTAATATGGTCTAATAAAATTCAATCTTATAGAAAACGCAAAAGCTCTAAGCTCAAAGAAGTCTACCAGCCAAATTAGCCTCTCAATAGTAGGTCTCGATCCACTAGAAATATATGGATCAAAAAATGCCAAACTGAACTTGATTAAGAATGCATTTCCCGATGTACAAATCGTGACACGGGGAGATCAAATTAAGATCACTGGCGATAAAAAAGCTACGCAAAAGGCGAAAGAAAAGCTCGAAACGATATTGAGGATCGTGAAGGAAAATGATGAAATATCTGAGAATGTAATTAAGGATATTCTATCTGACTTTAATCCTGCCAACCACATCCATGATAACAAGAGCTTCAAAAATGTCATCGTACACGGTACAGGTGGCAAAAAAATTAAAGCTCGCACGAGGAATCAAAAGCGTATGGTTGATCTATCTGAAGATCATGATATACTATTCTCTATTGGGCCAGCGGGTACAGGAAAAACTTATACCGCTGTAGCACTTGCTGTGAGAGCGCTTAAGAATAGGATAGTTAAAAAAATTATTCTCACACGACCCGCTGTTGAGGCAGGTGAAAGTTTAGGATTTCTACCCGGTGATCTAAAAGACAAAGTGGACCCATACTTAAGGCCACTCTATGACTCTCTGGAAGATATGATACCTGGTGAGAAACTCCAGCAATTCATGGCTAATCGGACCATCGAGGTGGCGCCATTAGCCTTTATGAGAGGTCGTACATTGGATCATGCATTTATCATCTTAGATGAAGCTCAGAATACGACAAGTATGCAGCTCAAGATGTTTTTAACCCGACTTGGACCTAGTGCCAAGTGCATAATCACCGGAGATCTGTCTCAGATTGACCTTCCACGGAGAATGAAATCTGGCCTCATCGAAGGTCTTGATATATTAGGTGATATCGAAGGGATCGCTAAAGTGTTCTTAACAGCTGATGATGTAGTACGGCACCGACTTGTTAAGGCTATAATTAAAGCATACGATAGGAATAAAAGCGTCGAAAAAGACATAAATTCGGGCTACACAAAAACTACTCAAGATGGCCACAGCGAAGATCCAATATCAGGGCAACCTGAGAACGGAAGCG
>CAZJTO010000037.1:0-14799 GCA_964548935.1 uncultured Saprospiraceae bacterium | reverse complement strand
ATCTGGTCTTAAGAAGAAAAAAGCCCCAGCGATTAGCACAATACTAGCCGCAGCCGCATATTTCCAGAGCTTGAAGACTTTAGGTCGCTTATTGCTTTTTAAGCGTTGCTCGAGTCGATCCTGTATCAGACTACGATCACCATCATGATGCAGCTCGATGCCCTCAAGGGCATCTCCCAAAAATGGATCATCCAGCGCTTCACGCTCCATGCGATGCTGATCATCTTGGCTCAGATTTCCCTTAAGCCATTCATTATATAGTTTAAGCCATTTATTGTTCATGATATTCAGCCTTTTTGGAGATCATACAATTCTTAATATTCCGTCGACCATTTTGGATTGCAGATCTCACTTGGGCATAACTGATAGAGAGCTGGGCTGCAATTTCTTGGTAGCTTTTTTTCTCATAGTAGAAGCACTTCACGCACTGCTGTTGAGTATCGCTGAGTGCGAGCATGCAAGCCTCCATAATTTGTAGGTCTTCTTCTTTATTCACATCATTAGGATGAAACATTTCGGAGGAATACATAAGCTCAGCTTCATTTTTTCGATCACCGAAGCGTTTTTCTGTTCTGAGCTTCTCGAGGCAATGATTGACGCTGATGCGATAGATCCATGCGCTGAAATTGTTGATGTCATGTCGAACAACTTTGTCTTTTAGGGCGATGTAGATGTCCATGACAGCATCTTCTGCCTGTGCAGGATTCTTTAGATATTTCAGGCATGTTCCATATATAAGTGTCATATATGGGCGATAGAGATCACTGAGATATTTTTGATCTCCAGTGCGTTTATAATGTGCTATGTTTTCTGCCTCAGTCAATGTTTTTTACGGTCGATTTATGCAATTGCGGACATTTATACGTCTATATGATGGAGTAAAGTCTGAAAATTCATAACCATCAATCCACTTTTATGAAAAATCTTTCCATAAGTACAGTAATAGCCATCTTGGGAGCAGTGATTCTCATACAGTGTAGAAGCAATGAGGCCACTATACCAGAAGGATATGAAGAACCTGATTTTACAGAGGCGGAGCTTAAGTCTGAAGAAGGCGCTGTAAGAACGATCACTGGAAAAATCGTGATTGAATCAGGCGACCCCCTAATCGGGGCTAGTATCTTAGTGGAAGGAACAACCATTGGAGCCATAACAGATTACGATGGAATATTCTCTATTGATGTGCCAGACGAGACAAGGCATCTCCTTGTGAGCTATACCGGGTATGATACTCAAAGCGTCGATATATCCGATCAATCGATCGTCGAGGTGGTATTACAGGAAGGGACGGCCTTAGATGAGGTGGTAATAACAGAATATAGTCGTAAGGCAAAGTCAGCACCGGAAGGCGATTTTAGGGCTACGGCGTCATCTGGAGCTGTAGCGGTCATGTCAATGACCTCAGACGCAGTTGCTATAAGAGGTATAGCAAGTACTGCTGAAAGACAAGATTTGCCATCTGCGGGACAGATTACCGCAGGCGAGTGGAATGATCTGCAAAACTGGAAGGACTGGCTTGAACTGACTGCCGATCCCGACTATGTCAAGATGCAAGAGCATTGGGGGATATATCCCGAGGAGCGAATGTCCGTCTATGTGCAGAATAGATCAAATCATCCTGTAGCTGGGGCACAAGTATTATTGACAGATCAGCAGGGCGAGATCATATGGGAATCGGTAAGCGATCATGCAGGACATGCAGAGCTATGGCCCAGCCTAATTGCAAGCTCAACAATCGAAAATTACCAAATCAGAGTAAACTATGACGGTGAAGAATATATCAAGGGAGCCGTCAAGTCTATCGCCGATGGATCCAATGATATCACGCTTCCTGTTGATTGTGATGTGCGAGATGTTGTAGATATCATGTTTGTAGTGGATGCAACGGGTTCTATGGGTGATGAAATCTCATTCCTGCAGAGCGAGCTCAATGATGTGCTAGCACGAGTGACTGAGGATAATCAAGACGTGAGTTACAGAACTGGGGCAGTATTTTATCGTGATGACACAGATGATTATCTTACTAAGGTTAGTGACCTGACCATCAATTCTGACGAAACCATACAATTCATATCAGAGCAGCAGGCGTCAGGTGGTGGCGACTATCCAGAAGCTGTTGATGCGGGTCTCGAGGAGGCTCTTGGGCAAGATTGGTCAGAGGATGCACTGAGCAAGATTATCTTCCTTCTGCTCGACGCACCGCCCCATTCGGATGAAGAAACTACTCAGATGATCCAACAACAAATCATTGATGCTGCTGCCCAAGGGATCAAGATTATCCCGATTACAGCGAGTGGCATCAATAGAGAAACGGAGTTTCTCATGAAATATATGGCTGTCGTGACTAATGCTACCTATGTGTTTATCACTGATGATAGTGGTATAGGCGGGTCTCATCTGAAGCCATTGGTAGATGACTTTGACGTCGAGAAGCTCAATGACCTATTAGTGCGCCTCATTGGCAACTATACCCATAACTACGCTTGCAATATGGACCTCCAGACAACGAGCCAGGATATTACACTATTCCCCAATCCTACGAGCAATCGGATTACCTTACAAAGTCCCAATCCGATCACTACCGTCGAGGTCTTAAGTAATACGGGTAGGGTGTTATTCACCGAAGAGGGCAACGATGAGACAGAGATGACCATTCAACTGGACAACCTGATTGATGGTGTTTATCAGGTTGTGATCTATAGTGGTGAGCAACGCCTTATTAAGAGTGTGATTAAGGTGGCTGGGTAGCAATTGTCTTTGCGCCGTAGTGAGAGTTGATTTCGCGCAGAACCGCAGAGATCGCAAAGAGAAAGGAGAATAAGAAGAAACTGATTAATAGTAGTCCGTTTAAACTACGAGCAATTGATTTGCTCGATAGCATGCGTTGAAGATATTCTTTACGATATTGAGAAGGTACGATGTCTCAACATGTTTTAAAATGAATAGATCCTTCCTATCGAGCCTAACAATATTTGGAATAATCCTATTTACATTGGGCTCATGTAACACAGTTGATCAGGAGGAGATAGAAACGATCTTGTTTGACATTGAGGAATTGATCCAGACTAAAGCCAAGTTGGATCGACAAGACCCAAATCTCACTGCGGCATATGACCTGCTTATTACAGAAGCAGAGATGGCCTTACAGGAAGGACCATATTCTGTTACCCACAAAGAGAAACTGCCCCCAAGTGGAGACAAACACGATTATGCCAGTTATAGTCGGTACTGGTGGCCTGATCCTGATAAGCCCGATGGCTTACCCTATATCAGACGTGACGGGGATACATACCCAGGTAGTCAGAGCTTGGCAGAATCTGATAGACCGAGGATAGGAGCCCTTGGATCAAATACGGAAACATTGGGGCTTGCATACTTCCTAACGGGTGAACAGAAATACGCTACAAAGGCGGCAGAGCTACTCCGTGTGTGGTTCCTCGATGAGGAGACCTTGATGAACCCTAACGTCAATCATGCACAGTGCAGGCTTGGTCATAACCTTGGCTCCAAATCTGGTGTGCTCGATAGTCGCCTGTTGATAAAGGCCTTAGAGGGTTCTCTCCTGATCAAAGGATCTTCTGAATTAAGTGAGGCTGAGTATGAAGAATTGAGAGCTTGGGTCCAAAAGTATTTTAAGTGGTTAACTACTGATGAAATGGCTCTTGCCGAAGGCGCATCTAAGAACAATCATGGCTCTTACTACGACGTCCAAGCGGTCTACTTTGCATTGTATGCTGGAGACCACAATGCCGCTACTGAGATTGCACAAACTTTTATGGAGAGACGGATCTTATCACAGATCAGACCTGATGGCTCTATGCCGGAAGAAATGGCTCGGACTCGACCGCTGTTTTATAGCATGTATAATTTACATGCGATGTTCCTTGTGGCTTATCTCGCCAAGAGAGTCGATGTGGATATATGGGGAGCTCATGATGATAACTCTCGTCTCAGATCGGCATTAGATTTCTTGGCGCCGTATGTCGATCCCGACAAATCATGGCCACAACCCGTATTGGTTGAGGCGGATCGTATGGAGCTATTCCCAATTATGAAAATGGCGGATCGTGCTTATCCC
Source organism: uncultured Saprospiraceae bacterium (assembly GCA_964548935.1). Classification (GTDB taxonomy): domain Bacteria; phylum Bacteroidota; class Bacteroidia; order Chitinophagales; family Saprospiraceae; genus GYS-P2D. Next base: position 10,721 of record CAZJTO010000037.1, on the reverse strand, counting down.
GATGGGGACTATCACAAGATGGTGGATAAATTACCCTTGGACGAACGCAGGAACCATCGCATCAATCTAGTGTCAGCAGTGATGCGCTGATTAAAGCAGAAGAATAATGTCTCTACGGCTCTTCAACAATTAACATAGTCCCTGGAGCGGGAGGATTCATTATGTCGATCTCATTGAGCCTAATTAGGTCCTTCAATTCAATGCTAAACATGTTAGAAATCTCTTCAAGAGACTGCATTGGTTGAAGGATATGATACTTATACGCACCCGTATTGTTCTCCAATCTTGCCAAATCAGAAAGCATTAGCTCGCGAGATGGATCTATAGGTAGCTCTATCGGTTGGTCTGTAGCCTCCAATGAAGCTACGTTTAATTCAACCTCCGCAAGAGCAGGAAGCATCTCAAGAGATGACAGTTTTTGCGCTTGTCTTCTCATGTTGCCATACAACAATGAGGTATAGTATTCTTGGATATTAGCTTGTGGCCTGTACTCAAGATTACTCCATGTATCATGTAAGCCAACATAGTCATACATGACTTTTTCTGGTAGAGTCAGAAAATACCCTTTAGTGCTCTGCGGGATATAGCCTTTTAGAAAAGCGGGATTGAGCTTTTTGATAGTGGCATAGTCTAATCCTGTTTTTCTACTGATATCTGAGAATGTCGTGTATGCGTATACTTTAACTGTCGCCAGTGATTCAGCAGAGTTATCGATGATTGGCTCTAAACCGTGATGTTGGAAATAATTCATCATATAGCTTACCGCTACATACTTAGGCACATATCTACGGGTTTCTTTAGGAAGATAAGATTTGATCTTCCAGAAGTCAGTATACTCAGTTGTAGCACTTCTTCGAGTTGCTTTTTTCACGCCACCTGGCCCACAATTATAGGCAGCAAGAGCTAGTGACCAGTCGCCAAACTCCTGGTATAAATCACTCAAGAAGTTTGCAGCAGCTTGAGTAGATCTTATCGGGTCTTTTCTTTCATCAACTGTACTATTGATAGTAAGACCATAGATCTTTCCAGTGCTAGATATAAACTGCCATAGTCCAACTGCTCCAGAATTGGAGCGGGCTGTAGGGATTAAAGAGGATTCAACTACTGAAAGATATTTTAACTCAGGCGGTAGACCGGCTTTTTGAAATTCATTGTCGTAAATCGGGAAGTATTGTCCACCTCGCCCTAAGAGCACTTCACTACCTTTTCTATATCCTTTGATGTACTCATTAATAATGGAGTGCACTTCGGCAGTATATTTTAACTCCACATCATTGCTCATGTGGTCCAACCGCTCTCTAAGTTCATCTGGTGATACAGAGTGATAGACGGATAAGTCCGTATTCTTAGCTCGTACAGAGCTAACCAAGAATAGAAATATTACACTTACTGCGAATCGCTTCGCAATAAATTTAATTTTGCTCATGGGACCGTTTTTAAATTATCGGCTATATGGGATGACCGATTAACGCATGTTTATGTGGGTTTTCGTATAGAAAACCCTAATTAATACTGAACGTATTATAAAAAATAAACATGTATTAACAAGTCGATTGCAAATATATTGTACAGTCTACTACTGTGCAATATTTAACATATAAATAAAAATTTGCATATATCACGTACCATAAGGCAATAAGTATGCCAACTTATATCAACTTGGCAGCGGAGAGGACACGCTTATCACTCATCCTTGGGCCGATCAGTTGTAGCCCATGTGGCATTCGGTTGGGGCTAATCTTGGGAGCTGAAATTGCCGGAAGCCCACAGATATTGGCAAGTACAGTAAATATGTCGGACAAATAGATGCTGACAGGATCATCGATATTCTCTCCAATCGGCCAGGCAACATCAGGGGTCGTAGGGATCAAAATAAAATCGTGATCCATAAAAATATCTTGGATGCGATCTGTGATTAATCGCCTTACTTTTTGAGCTTTATTAAAATAAGCATCAAAATAGCCTACACTTAGCACGAATGTGCCCATCATAATTCTGCGCTTCACCTCAAGTCCAAATCCATTGGAGCGATTTTCGACGTATAATTCTTTGAGGTCTTTGCTTTGGCTTTCTTGCAATCCATAGCGGATACCGTCGTAGCGATTTAGGTTTGATGATGCTTCAGCAGTGGTTAAGACATAATAACATGGTACTAAGTGATTGAGCAAATCGAATGAAATCTCGGTCACTGTATGTCCATCAGATCGCAATTGATCAATTTTTGCTTGTAGCGACTCACGTATCTCTGGTGAGATGCTAGCGTCATGTAAGGCTTCGGCAAAATAGGTGAATCTATATTTATTAGACGTTTGTAGTTCTTCATTGCTAATCTCAAGACTGGTGCTATCCATGGGGTCATAACCCTCCACCACAGCAAGAGCGGTAGAAATCGACTCCAAGTCTTTAGACAGTAGTCCGATCTGATCAAATGATGAAGCGTATGCGATCAGGCCATAGCGAGAGATGCGGCCATAACTTGGCTTCATACCATAGACCCCGCAAAAGGCTGCAGGTTGCCGCACCGATCCGCCTGTATCACTGCCAAATGCTAACAAGCAGGTGTCCTTCTGAACAGATACTGCCGCTGCGCCGCTACTGCCCCCTGGGACCCGAGTTGGATCTTGACCATTGAGTGTTGGGCCATAAGCACTATTCTCATTGGATGACCCCATCGCAAACTCGTCGCAATTCGTTCTACCTATGATGATCATATCCTGATCCAATCCAGACTGTAGTGCTGTAGCTGTAAACTGTGAAGTAAATCCCTTCAGCATCTTCGAGGATGCAGTCACCCTATGATCTTTGTAACAGATGACATCCTTGATACTTGCTACACAGCCGAATAGTGTTCCGAGCTGATCAGGGTGATGCTTGATTTTTTGATCTAATGCTTTAGCTTGATTGATAACTTCATCTGCAAAGACCTCTACGTAGATATTAAGATGTTGGCAATCAGCAATACGATTGAGATATGTCGATACAATTTCTTCCATAGAAGTTGTTCCATCAAGAAGATCTCTCTGTATCTGTGCTAATCCCATCTGTCTGTAACTCTTATGATTTCAATAGTTCAATCGCCTTATCAAGTGATAGCGATTGTTGATCACCAGATTGCAAGTTTTTGATGCTTAGAGTCTGATCAGAGACCTCTTGATCACCGATGATTAAGGCGTACTTGAACCCCCGAGCATTGGCATACTTCATCTGTTTCTTAAACTTGGCTGCTTCAGGATAAATATCTACCGAGACTCCTGCTTGTCTTATCTGATGTGCACACTGAAAACCATAGTGCAGAGACTCCTCATCAAACGATAATATGATGCCTATCGGGCTTTGAGAGGGGATACTATCGAACTTGCCCAACTCTTTCATCACATCATAGATGCGCTCCGCACCAAATGAGATACCTACACCAGGCATATCCTTCAGGCCAAACTGGCTGGTGAGATCGTCATATCTTCCGCCGCCACCGATGCTGCCGATCTGGACATCATCAGCAGTTACCTCAAATATGCAGCCCGTGTAATAACTTAACCCACGAGCCAAGGTCAGATCTAAACCTATTTTATTAGTAATCCCTACGGGGTCGATAAATTTGTGGAAACTTTTGAGCTCTGCGATGCCTTCCATACCGATATCACTTGTGGCTAACAAAGTCGATAGCTCGGCTAAAGAAGTGATCGACAACGACTGTAAAATAGCCTTAGAGGCATCTTCCGAAATCCCTTTGGCGATCATCTCTGCGGATACTTTATCACCCCCGATTTTGTCTAATTTATCAATGGCAACAGCCATTGCTGCAAAGTAATCTTTGGCGCCTGCAACCTCAGCTATGCCTTCAAGAATCTTCCGATTGTTGACTTTTATGCTTACAGCGATGTCGAGCTTGGTAAATACCTCGTCAAAAATCTTGACCAGTTCTCCTTCATAAAGCAGGGACTTGGATCCCACTATATCGACATCACACTGATAAAACTCTTGGTATCTGCCTTTCTGTGGTTTGTCTGCACGCCATACAGGGCTGATTGCATATCTCTTAAAAGGAAAGGATAGATCATTCTGATGCATGACAACATATCGAGCGAATGGCACTGTGAGGTCATACCTCAGCCCTCTCTTAGAGATGGAGCTCGTCAGTCTCTTAGAATCTTTATTATGTAGGGCATCTTGATCTGCCTTGCTTAGGTAGTCTCCGTTGTTAAGCACCTTGAATAAGAGTTGATCCCCTTCTTCGCCGTACTTGCCAGTAAGTGTAGACAGGCTCTCCATAACTGGAGTCTCTATTGGGAGATATCCATACTTCTGAAATATGGCTTCAATTGTATTGAAGATATAATTGCGATTGAGAACTTCATCAGGGAGGAAGTCTCTGGTGCCTTTAGGAATAGACGGTTTACTCATATCAATACCACTATTGGATTACCAGGCTGAACTAAACTGTCTTAGGAATCTGATGTCATTTTCGAATAACATCCTGATGTCTTTGATACCGTAATTTTGCAAGGCCGTTCTCTCTATACCAATACCGAAGGCATATCCGGTGTATTTGTCTGGATCGATGTCACAATTGGACAATACATTGGGATCTACCATGCCACAACCTAATACTTCAAGCCAGCCTGTACCCTTAGTGAGCTTGCGTGCTTCAGCCGTATCGGTGCCCATCCACACATCCATCTCTGCGCTCGGTTCTGTAAATGGGAAATAACTCGGTCTTAATCTGATCTCAGTCTGTGCACCATACATCTCACGAGCAAAGTAGAGAAGGGTCTGCTTCATATCAGCAAATGACACATTCTCATCAATATAAAGTCCTTCTACTTGATGAAACTGACAGTGAGAGCGTGCAGAGATCGTCTCGTTGCGATATACTCTGCCCGGAGCAATAATTCTTATCGGTGGTTTCTGAGTTGTCATAACTCTTGCTTGTACCGAAGAAGTGTGTGTGCGTAGAAGTCGCTCAGTGCTATTGGTTAGATAGAATGTATCCTGCATATCTCGAGCTGGATGGTGCTCGGGGGTATTCATAGCAGTAAAGTTATGCCAGTCGTCTTCGATTTCACGATTCTCTGCTACCACGAATCCGAGGCGACTGAATATATTAATGACTCGGTTAAGGACGAGGCTGACGGGATGGCGTGAGCCCAGTCTGAGTTCTGCTGGAGGAGCTGTCAGGTCAAGATCCTGATATTTTTGCTCAGACTCGGCAGCGTTGATGCCAGCACTGAGCTGATCATATTTTTCTTGAGCGGTTGTTTTGACCTTATTGAGTAGCTGTCCAAAGTCACGCTTCTTTTCATTAGGGATGTTCCTAATCTCACCACCCAAAGGCTTTAAGATGTTCTTGCTCCCTAAGAATTTAATTCTGAATTGCTCTAACGTGTCAGCTTCTGTGATGCTGGCACCGTTTATCTCTGATAAGAGTTCTTCGAGTTGGTCAAATACTGCAAGCGACATGCTCTCAATTATATTTAGCTCGCAAAGGTATACCGATTGCTGCAATATGCCCAATCTAAGTCAAGCTCATAGATTGAGACCTAATCATTATCATTGTGATATGGCATCTCGATATCATCAGATTGCATGTTACGCTCTATTTTGTATGATCCCTGCCATCATATATTCTAAGGCACTGATTACAATTTGCTATGTGACAATCGTGATCATGGCTATCCTACTTCAAACCCAAAAATCTCGTTTTTCTTTCGATAGACATCTCGCTGCTCTAAGTTTAATAGGCTTCTCTATAGTGCTGTCTGGTATCAACAGTGACAATATTGGACAGTGGTGGCATCATACTGTGATTAAGTTGCCATTCTTGATGATCCCATTCACCTTCATGATCTTGAAACCGATATCCAAGGATGTCATCCGAAATATGCACTTGATATTGGTGCTGGTGCTGAGTATATCTGCATTGCCATCTTTGTTGGATATCATCCAGCATCACCAAGAAATCCTAGACAGGATATCTAGGGGTCAGCCGATCGATACGCCTATAGAGCATGTCAAGTATAGCATGTTTATGGCCTATGGAGTCATAAGTGCCTTACTATGGCTGGTCCATTACAGGTCGGACTTGTCTGCACCGCAGGTCAAGATTTTTTGGATAGGAGGTCTGTTTCTATTTATAGTGATGCACTTGTTGGCAGTGAGAACGGGGCTTGTAATCGTCTATGCTTCGCTTATGATTTTGGGTTTGCATGCGGCCTGGATTAAGAAGATTTCTGGCAAAACACTGAGTGGAGCTCTAGTGGCAGCAGTAGTAGGGATTTTTCTATTGGCTCAGACGCCCACGATTAAGACCAAGCTGGGCTATATGTTTTACGATTGGGAACAGTATGCGATTGATGGGGGCATCAACTATTCTGATTCCGAGCGATTGTTTTCGCTTAAGACAGGATGGCAGTTATTCAGTGATAATCTCTTTTTAGGCACCGGTATTGGAGATCTATATGACTCGTGTCATGAAGTATATCGACAACAGTCGAGGTCAGCTGTTGTCAACTATCCACACAGCCAATATATCTATCAGTTGGCGGGTACAGGAGTAGTTGGATTTGTCCTGTTTATTGGAGGATTTCTGTATCCTCTGACCCGCAGGCATAACAAGTATTTCTACTTGCTCGTGGCCTTATATATTAACTACGCCCTATCTTTTGTGGTCGAAAACAGCTTTGAGAGGTCTATGAGTGTGGCGTTCTTTTTGACCTTTGCCGCTATGCTGCTATCAAGCACTAAGGAGGATTAAAGTTCTTTGCGCAATCTTGCTACAGGTATGTTGAGTTGCTCGCGATATTTGGCTACCGTACGACGTGCGATGTTATACCCTTTTCCTTGTAGGAGATCCTTTAGCTTCTCATCAGACAGTGGTTTTATTTTGTCTTCTGTGCTGATAATGTCATTAAGGATGTTTTTCACCTCAAGAGTAGATACTTCTTCACCAGATTTAGTCTGAATTGACTCAGAGAAGAAATCTTTTAATCGTTTAGTACCAAACTCGGTCTGAACAAACTTGCTATTTGCAACTCTCGATACTGTTGAGATATCGAGACCTGTGACTTCAGCAATGTCTTTTAGGATCATTGGCTTGATGCGACGCTCATCCCCAGTTCTGAAGAATTCTTCTTGATACTGCATGATGGTGTACATCGTATTATGAAGCGTCTCTTGTCTTTGTTTGATCGCATCGATAAACCACTTTGCAGAGTCGATTTTTTGCTTGATAAACATGACAGCCTCTTTCTCCTGCTTCGTACTTTTTCTGCTCTGGGTGTTGTCTTTATATCCTTTTAGGATATCTACATATTGGTCACTGATCCTAAGATCAGGGGCATTCTTATTATTGAGTGTTAGCTCTAAGTCTCCATTGCGATTTAGAATGGTGAAGTCGGGCACGATATATTGATTGACTGTTCCCTTCCCATTCACGGCGCCATTAAAAGCACTGGCCGGTTTTGGATTCAATTTTAGGATTTCATCAATGGCATCTTTCAACTCGGAGTCCGACAACCCTAACGACCTTTTCAATCGGGTGTAGTGTTTCTTCGAAAACTCGTTGAAGTATTTATTCAGAATTTTGTGAGCTATATTTTTGACCTTAAGTCGAGCCGGATCTTCGACCTGTTCAAACTTAGTGTCGAGTTGGATGATCAGAGACTCTTGTAAATCACGAGCGCCTATTCCTACTGGCTCTAGACGCTGTACACGTTGGAGCATACTTTCGATATCGGCTACTTCTACTTCAAGGCCTTGCATAAATAGTATGTCATCCACTAGTGCATCTGGCTCTCTTCTGAGGTAACCATCTTCATCTATACTTCCGACAATCTGATGTGCGATAAGAGCTTGGGATTCATTCTCAAATTCCATCATGCCCAATTGCATAACAAGGTGCTCATGAAAGCTCGCATGTACCGCTACTGGTGCTGCCTTTTCCTCATCTTCTACATAGTAATCTCCTTTGAGTTTATACAGTGATGGATCATCATCGAGATAATCCGATAGATAATCATCGAGTTCAAAGTCATCTTCAGATGCTTTGGTTTCATCTTCACTACTATGGTCATCTTCATTGATGTCAAAGACTTCATTATAGTCTTCACTCTCCTCTAGAGCAGGATTAGCCTCAAGCTCTTCCTTTATCCTTTGATCGAGAGTAGCGGTTGGTATCTGAAGCAACTTCATCAGCTGGATCTGCTGAGGAGATAGCTTTTGTACCATCTTTTGGGATAAACTCTGTCTTAACATCTGTAGTTTTCGTTGTGTAAAGTTATACTTATACCTTACGATTTAATGAAACATTTCTTTAGTGAAATTGATTCTCTTGCCAGTACTTTTTTAAAGACCTGAAAATCTGACATAAACATATTAAAAATAAATGTAATATGATAATATTTGACAAGCAACAAATTACGTGCCAAATATGACGAATCCTAAGCTAAAAGATTTTATGGCAAGAATGAAGGATAGGGATATTGCAGCGGCAATTATTCCCTTGACAGATCCTCATATGAGTGAATATATAGGCGATCAGTGGAAGTTTATGGAGTGGCTCAGTGGGTTTTCAGGTTCGGCAGGAACAATGGTTGTGACTAATGATTATGCAGGCCTATGGACAGATTCTCGATATTTTATTCAAGCCGAGCAGGAACTTCGTGGTACGGGGATACAACTACATCGCTATACTCAGAAGTCAGATCATTATGCGAATTGGATCAAAGAGCAGGTCGAATTGGGATCAACCATAGGCCTTGACGGAAGGATGTTTTCAATTTCTCAAATTGGGGACCTTAAGAAGATGCTCAAGGCTCAGCAGTATAATTATAAATTAAATTTTCAGGCAATCGATCAGTGCTGGGGTGACGAGAGACCTCAGCCTAAGGCTAAAAAGATTTTCATGTTTGATGATCGATATGCCGGCACCCCTCGAAAAAATAAGATTGCAGAACTAAGAAAAAAAATCGTGGCGCAATCGGCCGACTGGTGTCTCCTTAGCGCATTGGATGAAATAGCTTGGGTATTAAATCTTAGAGGGCGGGACATAGATTTCAATCCGCTATTTTATTCATATCTCTTAGTGGGAACAGATGATTCTTACCTATTTATTGATGAAAGAAAACTACCCGAGGCAATCAGGAGGATATTGGAATCTGAAGATATCTATATAGAAGATTATGATCGGATATGGCAATTATCTGATATCGCCTACGGTAAAGTGATAATAGATCAAGGGGCAACGAGTATATCAGTCAAAGAGCAATTGAGATCGGATCGATGGATCTATAAAGACTCCTCTATTAAACACGCCAAGGCGATTAAATCTACAATGGAAATCCAGCACATCCACGATGCAATGGTGCAAGATGGTGTGGCGCTATGCGAGGCATTTTATTGGTTGGAGCAGGAGCCTGCTAATTCAGTTACAGAGTATGATTTTGCAAATAAAATTATGCAGTGCCGTAAAAAGCAGTTGGGATATTATGGTGAGAGCTTCCCAGCAATAGTAGGCGCTGATGCCAATGGGGCGATCGTACACTATAGGCCAACACAAGAGGCTGCCAAAACCATCGAGTCTAATAGTATCGTCCTATGTGATAGTGGCGGTCAATACCTCAATGGAACCACAGATATCACGAGAATGATCACGATGGGATCAATCTCGGATCAGTTCAAAGAGCATTATACACTTGTATTAAAAGGTCATATCGCTCTCGCTACACTGGTTTTTCCATTAGGCACCACAGGTAGTCAGATTGATGTATTGGCAAGGAAGGCCCTATGGGGTGCGGGCCTAAACTTTGGCCACGGCACAGGACATGGGGTTGGTTATTTTCTAAATGTACACGAAGGACCGCAGGGCATAAGTCCTCGCAATCATACACCATTGAAAGTAGGTATGTTAACATCTAACGAACCCGGGTATTACTTAGAGGGGTCGTATGGCATAAGGATAGAGAACCTGATCCTTGTTGAGGAGTCGAGTTATGAGGGTTTTTTACATTTTAGAACTGTGACCTTCTTTCCGCTTTGCGCAGACTTGGTCAACAAAAATTTGTTGGATAAGAATGAGATAAGTTGGCTCAATGACTATAACCGATCGGTGTATGAGACCTTGTCTCCACATCTTGATAAGGAGTTGCAAGGTTGGTTGGAACAACAATGCTCGGCATTAGAGTAAAACCAGACTTCTCTATTTTTAATAAGTCAAGATTGACTAAGCTTGATAAAAGGTTAATCATATTGAGAGAATATCCTTTTCTTTGCAGCTCATAACTTATTATATACCATGTCACACGGACCTGAAGAAATTAATTACGAGCGCAAAGGAAACTGTATGATCTGGGCTTTCATGCTCATCTTTCTCTTTATCATCATGCTGATTTGGGTGTATAACCAAAACTCTGCATTCCTACCACAATAAGAAAAGCCCGCAATCTCAGACGGATTGCAGGCCTTATATATTTAGTTCAACTATGATTAGTTGCTGCTAATCATATTGACATCCATAGTAGGATATGGTATGCCTATTCCTTGCTTATCAAATTCTTTCTTCACATTTTCTTGCATGTAGAAGAAGGTGTCCCAGTAGTTTTCACTTTTACAGAATGGTCTTGTAGCTAAGTTTACTGAGCTATCTCCTAATTCTGCAACTACAACACCTTGAGCGGGGTCAGCAAGTACGTGAGGGCAGCTCTTGCCTACATCAAGTATGATCTGAC